>NZ_JBSFKD010000018.1:0-174561 GCF_053598395.1 Streptomyces sp. NPDC001135
CGCATCAGCGTGTAGCGGAGCATCTCAATCCACTCGTCCGATTCCAAAAGGGGTCATCGTCCAGTGAAGCACGACCGGGAAGGGATCTTGCAGGGCTCGCCGCGAGGAGCGCCGGCAGCGCGGGCGCGGCGGCAGCGGCGCACAGGCCGAGGCCGGCCACGGTGAGCAGGGTGACCAGCAGCGGCCGGGCCGGCAACCGGTCGCCGAGCGGGACGAGCAGGAAGATCCCCGCGGCATAGCCGAACTGGGTCGCCGTCACCGCCCCGGCCGCCGTGCCGGGGGAGACGCCGAGCCCCGCCGCCGCGAGCGGGACGACGGCCTGCGGAAAGTACACGTTGCCGACCCCGACCCCGCAGGCCAGGCCCAGCAGCGGAACGAGTCGTGGAGTACGCTGCCCGGGGTGGTGAGCGGTCATGTGCCGAAGTCCACCGCCCGCGAGGGAAGTTGGCGAACGATGTAGGCGGGGGCTAAATGATCAGCTTCCGGCTCGGGGTCGACGACCTCGCGGACACCCGGTTCGCCCTCTCCCCGCTCGGCGAGCTGATGGAGAGCCTGCGCGTCCTGCGGGCCCCTGCGCTGCACCCCCTGCACCGCGGCTGGCGCCGCACCGTGCTCGCCGCCCTCGCCCCCGCCGACCTGCCCGTGCTGTCGGCCCTGGTCGGTCCCGCGCTCGCCCTGCCCGACTTCCTGACGCCCCGGCCCACCGCCTACGCCCCGACGCTCGACGAGGAGCTGGCCGTCGTACGGGCCACGCCCCCCGAGGTCGTACGGCGTGACCTGCGCGCCGCGCACGCCCCGCGCCCGCTCCCCGGCGCGCTGCGGCAGGCCACCGCGCCCGCAGACGGCCCCGTCCTCGAACTCCTCGACGCCCTCTGCTCGTTGCTGCTCCGCTACTGGCGGACGGCGCTGCTGCCGCACTGGCCCCGGATCCGGCTGGTCCTGGAGGCCGACATCACACACCGCGCGGGACAGCTGGCCACCGGCGGCGCGCGGGCGCTGTTCTCCGGTCTGCACCCGAACCTCGGCTGGCGGGACGGCACACTGACCATCGACAGGATGATCGGCCGGCACGCCGTCGACGGCGCCGGGCGGGGGCTGCGGCTGGTGCCCTCGGTGTTCGCGCACAAGCCGGCGCCCCCGATCAGCGCCGAGGCGCCGCCGATGCTCGCCTACCCGGGCCGGGGCACGGCGACCCTGTGGGAACCGGAACCCGCGCCGGACGCCTCCGCGCTCACCGCCCTGCTCGGCGCACCCCGGACGACCCTGCTGCGGCTGCTCGCGGAACCCCTGCCCACGGTGGAACTCGCCCGGAGGCTCGGCGTGACCCCGAGCGCCGTCTCCCAGCACCTGCGGGTCCTGGCCGCCACCGGCCTGGTGACCCGCGCCCGCGACGGCCGCCGGGTGCTGTACCGGCGCAGCGCGCTGGCCGAGCGGTTGGCCGGGGGCTGACGCAGGAGGCTCGTGCCCGGCCGGTGTGACCGCCGGTGCGGGACCGCGCAAGGCGCACGCGGAGAGCGGACCGCGGAAGGCGCACGCGGACAGTCGGGCGGCGGAAGGCGCACGCGGAGAGCGGACTGCGGAAGGCGCACGCGGACAGTCGGGCGGCGGAAGGCGCACACGGAAAAGGGGGCCGGACGAACCGGCCCCCTTCACGATGCCAGACCTCAGGCGGCCACGGCCTCGCCCACGTTGCCGTGCAGACGGGCGACGACCTCGGTCAGCTGGGCGGCGACCTCGGCGTCGTCGACCGGGTGGGTCTCCGCGAAGCGGGTCACCGAGCCGGGGATGGAGAGCTTGATGTCCTCGATCACCTTGCCACCGGCGATGCCCACGGCCTTGCGGGTGTCGTCCTGCGCCCACACGCCGCCGTACTGGCCGAAGGCGGTGCCGATCACGGCGACGGGCTTGCCGCCGAAGGCGCCGGCGCCGTACGGACGGGACAGCCAGTCGATGGCGTTCTTCAGGACGGCCGGGATGGTGCCGTTGTACTCGGGGGAGAAGAGCAGGAAGGCGTCGGCGGCCTGCGCGGCCTCACGCAGCTTCGTGGCGGTCGCCGGCACGCTGCCCTCGACGTCGATGTCCTCGTTGTAGAAGGGGACGTCGGCCAGGCCCTCGTACAGCACGACCTCGGCGCCCTCGGGAGCGAGCTTGACGGCCGCCTCGGCGAGCTGGCGGTTGTGCGAACCGGCGCGGAGGCTGCCGACGAGCGCGAGGATGCGAACAGACATGGAAACTCCAAGAGGCTGAAACATCGCTGTGACGATCCGGACCGGGGTCCGCTTAAGTGTTCTACCACCTCAAACGGACCGTGGTCCAGTTTTCTTCCCGATGCTTTACGCTGGCTTCATGTCCAGCGCCGTGCCGCCCTTCCCGCCGTCTCCCGAGCCCTTCGACGCGCCTCAACTGCTGGAGGTCGGCGCGCCGTCCGAGGAGCCGTGCCTGCGTGCCGACGCGGCGCGCAACCGGGCCCGGCTGCTGGACGCCGCCGCCCGGCTGATCGCGGAGCACGGGGTGGCCGGGGTCACCATGGAGGCGGTGGCCGCCGCGGCCCAGGTGGGCAAGGGGACGGTGTTCCGGCGCTTCGGTGACCGCACCGGGCTGCTGATGGCCCTGCTCGACCACTCCGCCAAGCAGTTGCAGGCCGACTTCCTGGGCGGGCCCCCGCCGCTGGGGCCCGGGGCGCCGCCCCTGGAGCGGCTGCGGGCGTTCGGCGTGGCGGTGCTGTACCGCTCGGACGAGCGGCTGGACCTGCATCTCGCCGCCCAGACGGAGCCGACCCGCAGGTTCTCCCATCCGGCGCACCAGGCCCTGCGCACCCACGTCCTCGTGCTGCTGCGGCAGATCGTGCCGGGTGCCGACTGCGAACTGCTCGCCCAGACGCTGCTGGCTTCGCTCGACCCCGCGCTGATCCACTACCACACCAGGCAGTGCGGGCTGCCCATGGAGCGGCTGGAGGCCGGCTGGATCGACCTGGTCGCCCGGGTGACCGGCACCCGGCCACCCCACTGAGAGCCGGTCCGTCAGCTCGGGGCCGCCCCGCCCGTCCGAGGTGCCGCATGGCCGACCTCGCGCGGCCCTTCCGTATGCGCGGACGGCGACGGCGGTGACCACGTCCTCGAACAGGCCGGTGGCGAACGTGTCCGTCCAGGCCGCCGGCAGGCAGGATTTCGTCGAACGATGAACCACGTCGCCCCGCCTGCTCCCGGCCCCCGCCCCTCTGCCAAGATGCGGTCTGTCATGGTGCAGATACCGAACACGCCCACGAGCGCCGACGTGGCCCGCCTGGCCGGCGTCTCGCGCGCGACCGTGTCCTACGTCCTCAACAACACCAGCGCCGTACGGATCAGCGAACCGACGCGCCGGCGCGTGCGTGAGGCCGCGCGGGAACTGGGATACGTCCCCCATGCCGCCGCCCGCAGCCTGCGTGCCGGACACAGCCGCATGGTCCTCATGCCCGCCCCCGCGATCCCGGTGGGCCACCTGTACAGCAGGTTCCTCAACGAGCTGCAGTGGGCGCTCGGCCGGCTCGACTACACCGTCGTCCAGTACGGCACCGTCGGCCTCCAGGGGGACGAAGCCGCCCGTGCCTGGGCGGAGTTGCGGCCGGTCGCCGTCCTGGTGCCCGGCGCGGAACTCGGGCCGCAGGGCGTCGGTGTCCTCAAACGCTCCGGCGCCCGCGCCGTGGTCACCCTCGGCCCCGAGCGCGTCGACGGCGCGCACGCCCTGCTGATGGACCACGACGCCGTCGGCCGGAGCGCGGGCGCCCATCTGTACGCCCGTGGCCGGCGCCGGATCGGTGTCGTGGTGCCCGGGGAACCCGGGCTGGAGGCCTACTCCCGGCCCCGGCTCGCCGGAGTGCGCCAGGCGCTGCACGGAACGGACGCCGCCGTCACGGAACTGCCGCTCGTGTACACGGAGGAAGCCGCCGCCCGACTCGCCTCGGGATGGCGGGACTCGGGCCTGGACGCGGTGTTCGCCTACAACGACGAGTACGCGATGCTGCTGATGCGCGCCCTGCAGGACGAGGGGCTGCGCATCCCCGGGGACGTCGCCGTGATCGGCGCCGACGACCTGATGCTCGGCCGGCTGCTGCGGCCCCGCCTGAGCACCGTCCACATCGAGCTGCCCTCGGGCCGCGACCTCGCCGAACTGGTCGACCGGGCGGTGCGCGACCCCGGCGGCGAACCGGAGGTGCACACGGTCCTGGGTGCCTCGGTGATCCGGCGCGAGTCCAGCTGACCCGGCGCCGGCACCGTCCCGTCACCCGTGGCTGCCCCGCGGAGCGCTACTCGGCGCTGCCCTGCTGGGCGGCGATGCTCTTGCGGACCTCGTCCATGTCCAGGTTCCGGGCCTGCCCGATGATGTCCGTCAGGGCGGGCTCGGGGAGGGCGCCCGGCTGGGCGTAGACGGCGACCTTGTCGCGGACGATCATCAGCGTCGGGATCGACTGGATGCCGAAGGCCGCGGCCAGTTCGGGCTGCGCCTCGGTGTCCACCTTGCCGAACACCAGATCGGGATTGTCCTGGGCCGCCTTCTCGTACACGGGCGCGAACTGCCGGCAGGGCCCGCACCACTCCGCCCAGAAGTCG
Source organism: Streptomyces sp. NPDC001135 (assembly GCF_053598395.1). Taxonomy (NCBI): domain Bacteria; kingdom Bacillati; phylum Actinomycetota; class Actinomycetes; order Kitasatosporales; family Streptomycetaceae; genus Streptomyces; species Streptomyces sp. NPDC001135. Next base: position 4,590 of record NZ_JBSFKD010000018.1, read on the forward strand.
ATGAGAACGAACTCGTTCTCCGTGACGGTCTGGTCGAAGTTCTCCTTGGTCAGCTCCACGGTGCTGCTCATGGCGTGCTCCCTCGTTGCTAGGTGCGGGCGGCCGTGCGCACAACACGGCCGCCCGGTGACGTATTCCGCGACGTGTCCCGCGCCCCTACCCGTGTGGCCGTGGCGCACACCACCCACCAGACTGACCCCATGACGGAAACGGAAACCATCGCGTACGACGTCGTGGTGATCGGGGGCGGGCCCGTGGGGGAGAACGTCGCCGACCGCACCCGCGCGGCCGGACTCACCACCGCGGTCGTGGAGAGCGAACTGCTCGGCGGCGAGTGCTCCTACTGGGCGTGCATGCCCAGCAAGGCCCTGCTCAGGCCGGTGATCGCCCAGGCCGACGCGCGCCGCCTGCCCGGTCTCGGCCAGGCGGTCCGAAGCCCGCTCGACACCCCGGCCGTCCTCGCCCGCCGGGACGGGTTCACCTCCCACTGGAAGGACGACGGCCAGGTCGCCTGGCTGGAGGGCACCGGCGCCGACTTCCACCGCGGCCACGGTCGCCTCGCCGGACCCCGCACGGTCACCGTGACCGCCCCCGACGGCACGGTCACCACCCTCACCGCCCGGCACGCCGTCGCCGTCTCCACCGGCACCCGCGCCCAGCTGCCCGACCTGCCCGGACTCGACGGGGTGAAGCCCTGGACCAGCCGCGAGGCCACCAGCGCCAAGGCCGCCCCGGGCCGGTTGATCGTCGTCGGCGGCGGTGTCGTCGCCACCGAGATGGCCACCGCCTGGCAGGCCCTCGGCTCCCGGGTCACCCTGCTGGTGCGCGGCAAGGGCCTGCTGAACCGCATGGAGCCGTTCGCCGGGGAACTGGTCGCCGAGGCGCTCACCGAGGCGGGCGCCGACATCCGCACCGGCACCTCCCTGGAGTCCGTCACCCGGGAGAACGGCAGCGTCGTCGCCGTCACCTCCGCCGGCGACCGGATCGAGGCCGACGAGATCCTGTTCGCCACCGGCCGTGTCCCGCACACCGACGACATCGGCCTCGACACCGTCGGCCTGGAACCCGGCTCCTGGCTGGACGTCGACGACACCCTCCGCGTGACCGGCACCGACTGGCTGTACGGGGTCGGCGACGTCAACCACCGCGCCCTCCTCACCCACCAGGGCAAGTACCAGGCACGTATCGCCGGCGCCGCCATCGCCGCCCGCGCCTCCGGCGACCCCGTGCTGGACGAGTCCTGGGGCGCGCACGTGGCCACCGCCGACCACCACGCCGTACCGCAGGTCGTGTTCACCGACCCCGAGGCCGCCGCGGTCGGCCTCTCCCTCGCCGAGGCGGAACAGGCCGGGCACCGCGTCCGCGCCGTCGACGTCGAGTTCTCCTCGGTGGCGGGCGCCGGCCTGTACGGAGACGGCTACAAGGGCCGCGCCCGCATGGTCGTCGACCTGGAGGACGAGATCCTGCGCGGGGTCACCTTCGTCGGCCCCGGCGTCGGCGAACTCGTCCACTCGGCGACCGTCGCCGTCGCCGGCCGGGTCCCGGTCAGCCGTCTGTGGCACGCCGTCCCGTCGTACCCGACGCTGAGCGAGGTGTGGCTGCGGCTCCTGGAGGCGTACCGGGACAACTGAGCCCGGAACCAGGGGGTTTCGTTTGGATCAACCCGGTCGACCCGATCCGAACGAGGCCCCTAGGGGAGGTCGAACCCGAGGGCCTCGGCCGCCGCCCGCGGTGTCGGCTGGGCCCACAGCGCGGCCACCGCCTCGTTCGTGGACAGGGAGCGCGGCTCGGCGCGGTCCAGGTACAGGGTGCCGTCCAGGTGGTCCGTCTCGTGCTGGACGATCCGGGCGGGCCACCCGGTGAACAGCTCGTCCAGTGCCCGGCCGTGCTCGTCCTCGCCGCGCAGCCGCACCTCGGCGTGCCGGGCCACGACCGCCTGCCAGCCCGGCACGCTCAGGCAGCCCTCGAAGAACGCGGCACGCACGCCGCCGACGGGCTCGTACACCGGATTGACCAGGACCCGGAACGGCTGCGGGACCCGGCCCCGGACCTCCGCCACCTCCTCGGGCACCGGCGCCGGATCCTCGATGACCGCGATCCGCAGGTCCACGCCGACCTGGGGTGCGGCGAGACCCACACCGGGCGCGGCGTGCATGGTGACCCGCAGGGCCTCGACGAAGCGGGCGAGCAGGGCCGGGCCGAGCTGACCGTCGTACGGCTCGGTGCCGCGCCGCAGCACCGGCTGCCCGGCGGCGACGATGGGCAGGGGGCCGCCGGCGGCGAGGAGTTCCTCGACGCGCTCGGCGAGCGGCGCGTGATCACGGGGAGGTGCCATCGCGTCAGGATGCCATGCCCTCCCGGCACTCCCTGTGGCACGGGTCACCAAAACCCCCGGGAACTCCGCCCCTTGGCGGTCCGACTACTGGACCGTCCCCCACTTGCGCCCCCGCCCGGAGAACTCCCCGATGACCTCCGCTCCCCTGCCGTCAGGACCGAGGCGTCCGGCCCGCGCGCCCGAGGCCGCTGGGCACCCCTGCGCCCGCTCGTCCTGCGCCTGCACTTCTACGCCGGCGTGCTCGTCGCCCCCTTCCTGCTGGTCGCCGCCGTCACCGGACTGCTGTACGCGGGCTCCTTCCAGGCCGAGAAGTTCGTCTACGGCCATGAGCTGACCGCTTCCGTCGGGAAGACCGAACTGCCGGTCTCCACCCAGGTCGCCGCCGCCCGGAAGGCCCACCCCGAGGGCACTGTCGCCGCCGTGCGCCCCGCCCCCGAACCCGGTGCCACCACCCGGGTGCTGCTCTCCGGCGTCAAGGGCGTCGCTCGCGACCACACCCTCGCCGTGTTCGTCGACCCCTGCACCGGCAAGGTCCGCGGTGCCCTCGAACAGTACGGCTCGACCGGCGCGCTGCCCCTGCGCACCTGGATCGACGAACTCCACCGCGACCTCCACCTCGGCGGCACCGGCCGCCTCTACAGCGAGCTGGCCGCCAGCTGGCTCTGGGTGATCACGGCCGGCGGGCTGGTCCTGTGGTTCTCCCGCCGCCGAGCCCTGCGCAAGGTCCGCGGGACCGGCGGGCGGCGCCGCACCCTCGGCCTGCACGGCACCGTCGGGGTGTGGACCGCCGCCGGGTTCCTCTTCCTGTCGGCGACCGGGCTGACCTGGTCGACGTACGCCGGCGCCCACATCGACGAGCTGCGCACCTCGCTGGGCCAGGCCACCCCGTCCGTGTCGGCGTCCGCGGCGGGCGCCGACCACGCGGGCCACGGCACGGTGGCCGGCACCGCCGGTACCGCCGCGCACGGCGTCGGCCTGGACAGGGTGCTGGCGGCGGCCCGCGCCAAGGGGCTGAGCGACCCGGTGGAGATCGTGCCGCCCGCCGACGCCCACAGCGCCTACGTGGTGAAGCAGATCCAGCGCGGCTGGCCCGAGAAACAGGACTCCGTCGCCGTCGACCCGGCCACCGGCAAGGTCACCGACGAACTCCGGTTCGCCGACTACCCGGTGCTCGCCAAGCTCACCCGCTGGGGCATCGACCTGCACACCGGGGTCCTCTTCGGCCTCGTCAACCAGATCGCCCTCGCCCTGCTCGCCCTCGCCCTGATCCTGCTGATCCTGTGGGGCTACCGCATGTGGTGGCAGCGCGGACGCGGCTCCGCCTTCGGCCGGCCCGTCCCGCGCGGCGCCTGGGCCGAGGTGCCGCCGTACCTCCTGGTCCCGGCGCTCGCGGCCGTCGCCGTACTCGGCTGCCTCGTGCCGCTGCTCGGCATTCCGCTGGCCGCCTTCCTCGCCGTCGACATCGTCCTCGGGGAGATCGCACACCGACGGGGGCGCCGCACCTACGAAGGCGCGCCCGGCATGAAGTAGCGTGGTCCGACACGCCGACGCCGGAGGGAGACGGAGATGGTGCGGGATGGCGGCCGGGGCCGGCGGCGCGGGCAGGGTGAGCTGGAGGGCCAGGTCCTCGGCGTACTGCGCGAGGCGGACGGACCGGTCACCGCGGCCTGGGTGCGGCAGCACCTCGGCGGCGACCTCGCCTACACCACCGTCGTCACCATCCTGACCCGGCTGCTCGCCAAGGACGTCGTCGCGCGCGAACGCCACGGCCGCTCCTTCCTGTGGACGCCGACGGCCGACGTGGCCCGGCTCGCCGCCCTGCGCATGCGCCGCCTGCTGGACGGCGAACGGGACCGCGAGGCGGTCCTGGCCAGCTTCGTCACCGCCCTGCCGCCGGGCGACGAGGAAATCCTGAGGGCACTGCTCGACGCCACGCACACGGACGGCGCGGGTACGGAAGACTGATCGGCCATGGGGGTCTTCGTCTTCCTGCCACTGGTGCTGCCGCTGTCCGCCTGGCCGGTCGCCCGGCTCGCCGAGACGCGGCTGCACCCGCGCACCGCGACCCGGCTGCTGACCGCGGTCGCCGTCGTCATGGCCGTCTGCAGCACGCTCTGCCTGGCCCTGCTCATGGTGGTCGGCACCGCCCAGCTGCCCGGCAACCCCCTCCCGGACGGCTGGTCCGACCCGCAGGTACGGGCCGCCGTGCCGTACGACGAGATCGCCGGCCGGGCCGCCATCCCCGCGCTCGTCCTGGTCGCCGTCGCCTGCACCCGCACACTGCTCCGGCACCGGCGGGTCACCCGCCGTGCCCGCCGGGCCCTCGCCGCGCTGCCGGGCAGGGTGGTTGCGGTCCTGCCCGACAGCACGCCGTACGCCTACGCCCTGCCCGGCAACCCGGGCCGGATCGTCGTGACCACCGCACTGCTGGCCGGGCTCGCCCCCGCCGAGCGGCGCGCCCTGTTCGCCCACGAACGTGCGCACCTGACCGCCCGCCACCACCGCCACCTGCTCGCCGCGCACCTGGCCGCCCGTGCCAACCCGTTCCTGCGGCCGCTGCGCACCGCCGTCGTCTACACGGCTGAGCGCTGGGCGGACGAGGAGGCGGCCCGGACGGTGGGCGACCGGCGCACCGTCGCCCGAGCCATCGGCAGGGCGGCCCTGCTCTCCGCGGGCACGCCGGCCCCCACCCTCGCCGCGCTCGCGGCCACCGGTCCCGTGCCGCGCCGGGTCGCCGCGCTGCTGGCCCCCGCGCCCGTGGCCCGCACCTGGCCGCCGGCCTTCACCTCGGTCGGTCTCGCCGCGTGGGGCGCCGCCGCCGGGGCGCTGGTGTCCGCGATGTCCTCGGCGAACTCCGTCGTCACCCTGTTCCTGCTCCTGCGCGCGACGGCCTCGCTCTGATCCCCCGGGGGGAGACGGCGCTCGGCGCGAGCCCTGACTCCGGGCGGACCGTCCTACGCCCCTCCCCGCACCTCACTCCTGCGGGAAGTCGCCCGCGAGCGCCGAGGCGATCCGCAGATGCTGCTCCGCCTCCTCGTGCCGGGCCTGCCGCTGGAGCGTACGGCCCAGCATCAGCCGGGCGTAGTGCTCCACCGGGTCACGCTCGACGATGACCCGCAACTCGGCTTCTGCGTGGCGCAGTTGGGCCGAGTGGTAGTAGGCGCGGGCCAGCAGCAGCCGGGGTCCGGTCTGCTCCGGCACCTGTTCGACCAGCCCGGTCAGCACCCGCGCCGCGCCCGCGTAGTCCTTGGCGTCGAAGAACTGCCGCGCGCGCTCCCAGCGCTCCGCCGGCGTGCCGTGGTCGTAGTACGTGGTCTCCACTCGCGTCTCCACTCGTGACCTCCTTCGGCGGCCACAACGGAAACCAGTAGTTCAAAATTCCACCAGCTGTTCTCCCTTCCGGTGCCGGGCGCGAGGCTGCGGTGCCGCCGCGAGCGCGTTGCCCAGTGGGTTGTGCACGTCGGGCGTCGGGTTCGTGATGCACAGGAGACTGCGGACGCGTCCCTGGGGGACCACCAGGCGCACCGTGCCCCGCGCCGGACGGCCGTGTGGTGGGCGCCGATGAGCGCGCCCAGCCCGCGCGCGTCGTCGAGGCGGCCCAGGGACACCCGCAGCTTCGTACGTCCTCCGCCGCGCCGGTCGTCGCTGCCCATGGGGGCCTCCCATCGCCCCCGTACGGGCAGCGTCGTCCGACCGGCGGGACGTCGACAGGGGCGGCCGGTACCCGGCGGGGCGCCGGCCGTCCCCGCGGGCACCGCTCCTTCTTCGGCCGTCCGAGGAAATGTGCTCATCGGTTCGAGTGATGATCTGCCCGGCCTTCGCTTCCGCCGACCGCGCCGCGCGTGAAATGAGTCCGTAAACGATCAGGCGGGCGGCCGGCCACCGAAACCGGCTGCCCGTCCCCCCCACGGCGCCTCGCCGCGCCGGAAGAGAAGGGACACCGGATGCGCGTACCGCGCGCCTTCGTAGGGAGCGCCCTGGCATCGCTCCTCCTGCTGCTCGCCATCCCCCCGGCCACGGCCCACGCCGACCGGCTCCGCACGGGGAACGGGGCTCACTGCCCGACCACGCACCGCAACCGCCTGCCCAGTTCCCCTCCGCCGACGGCCTATGTGGCCTACTACCACGACGACTGGCGGCTGGGGCCGGCGCACCTGCCGCAGACGGGCGCCATCGGCGCCATGCTGAAGGGCTACCGGCGCACGGACAGCACCTCGTCCTACTGGTTCCTCGGGTGCTACTGGCAGACGGATCCCCAGACGGGCAAGTCGGGTTGGTGGTATCCCGACAACCAGGGCTTCGTGCTGGAGAACGGCAAGCCGGTCGAGCACCCCGTGACGCTCCGCAAGGGCCAGCTGGTCGACCTCTTCGGCAGCGGTAACGGCAACTTCCTCGCCCCCGCGGGCACGCCCTACGCCAAGCGCGCGATCCCGCCGAGCAATCTCGACACCTTCAACACGAAGTATCCGTTCAACTACCACCTCTACCGGGTCGACCAGCCGTTCACCGTCGAGGCCGGCCCGATCCGCCCCTGGTTCAGCCAGCCGGGCCTGGGCCTCCAGTACGTGACGAAGGAGTCGATCCCCATGCTCGTCAACGCCTACAAACTGAAGGAACTGACGCCCACGGCCTGAGGGAACCGACCACCTCCGGGGCAGCCGACGGGACAGGATCCGATGGACCGCGCAGAACTCGTACGAAGACTCCGCGAAGCGGAGGTTCCCGAGGCGTTCTACGAGATCGCCGGTGTCCATGACGTCCCCGTCCAGCCGGACGCCTACTACTTCCTGCGCCGTGAGGCCGACACCTGGGCCGTCGGTATGCGCCAGCGCTCCCAGGACAGCGTCATGCGGCGCTTCGCCACCGAGACCGAGGCGTGCCGGTACCTCTACGGCACGCTCACGCGGATGCCGACGCGCCCTTCCGGGACGGCGAAGCCCCTGGAGGAACTCCTCGCGAACGCCGAGGAGATCCAGCGGCAGGCATGGGAGGACTTCGAACGACGCCGTGGAGCAGCCGACGACGGCTGAAGCCGGGCGCGTTGCCGCAGCGCCATGCCCTTTCCGCAGCCCGGCAGGGATGCGTCGGAGGCCGGGGCCTCGGTGGCTGATCACTTCGAATGCCGCGTGGGTCGTCACGGTCATGGACATGGAACGGTTCCTGCGAGACCGGACCCGCGGCCCCGTGACTGGTCGGCCAGCCCCCTCCTGACGGGTGATCCAGGTGCTATTGACGGGTCAGGTTGCGTGTCACTCCCGCCGCGACGGTCGTGGCGAGGACCCATCCGGCTGCGATCAGGAGATAGGAGAACCATTGGTAAGGGCCGTGGGGGTGAACGCGTTCTGCTGGCCGAAGTCGATGAAAGGCAGAAGCAGATCGAGGGTGTAGGCAACGGGATTGAAGACCGGGCCTTTGCCGTGCTCGGCCGGGGGCGGATGGTTCGTTCCGTATGCGAGTGAACCGAGGAAGAGCAGGGCCAGGAGCCAGCACATGGCACGAGTGGGGCGGAAGCCGTAGCCGACGGTCGCGTCCTGGAGCCAGCCCCACAGCTTGCCGTACCAGGGCAGAGTGATCCGCCGCCGGCGCTGCTTGGCGAGTTGGACCGCCCGGGCTTCGGCATCGTCGCCGACGCGCCGGTACGAGACCGCGAGCTGTTCGTACGCGTGGGGGACGAAGCCGTCGGCATCGCGTGTGAGCAAGGGGAGCCGCTGAACAGCCGGCAGCCGCGGCACCAGGGTTTCGTACGTCAGTCCCTCCAGACGGACCGCGGCGGGCCAGACCTGCGGCTGGGCGTGGATGACCTTGAAGTGGGAGTAGCGCATCGTGACATCGCCGACGATCGGTGCGGCGTCCCAGAGCGAGAACACCGCGGCCTCACAGTTGCTGACGGTCAGCGCCACGCCGCCCGGATTGCGGAGGCGGGCTCCGATGAAGGTGAGCAGACCGGTGACCTTGGTGCCGGTGAGCCGGACGCGTCCTTCTGCGACGAGGCCGCCCGCGTCGAGGACGGTGCCGACCGTGAGGTGGGCCGCGTCGACGGCATTGCCTGTCGGGTTCTCGATGCGGGCGCCCGCGACGCCGAAGGCACCCTCGACGCGAGCGGCTCCGAGGCGGACCTCGCCAAGGGCCACCAGTTCGGGCGCCCAGACGTCGGCTCCGACGAAGGCGTTGTCGAGTTGGAGGGCACAGCCCCCGTTCACGCCGAGGTGGGCGCGGTCGAGGAGGATTCCGCCGGAAACATGGGCGTTCTTGAGCGTCGCGGTCCCGGAAACCCGGGAGCCGGTGAGCCGGAGTGTGCCGGTGACATGGATGGCTGTGGCCGACAGGGCGGGGAGACAGCAGGCAACGAGGTCCAGCTGACGGGTCTGCGCCCCGTCAAAGTTCGGCGGACTCTCGAAGTGGCAGGCAGTGAAGCGGATCGCGTGGGGTATCTCCGCGTACTGAAGGTCGAGGAGACCGGTGATCCTCGCGCCGGTGAGGCGGAGGGCGCATATCTCGCCCGGCTCGGTCTGATACCCGAGGAGGAGGGCGCGGAGGACCTCGGCGCGGACTGTCCGCTCCGGGCCCCAGTCCCCGGCTCGTGCGGGGTCCTCGTCCTCGGATGTCCGGAGGTCGATGGGTTCACCGCGAGGAAATGCCCGCCGGACACGGCGTTCCACAGGGGTGAGGTCCGTGATCTCCACCTGCGGGACACTACCTCAGGGGGTCGGCCAAGGCGTGTCCCGCGAGTGATCCGCCAACTCCGTTCGTACGGGCCGGTGATGCCGGGCACGGCGTCACGCACGCCGTCGCCCGGTGCCGACGGGCTCGACCAACAGGGGGCGGCGAACGACGAGTACGGGCAGGTGGGCTAGATTCATGGTCGCCTTCGCACGTCCCCACTGCCTCTGAGGAACTGCCCGTGTCCCACATACCGCCCCTGGGCGGCCAGAACGCCTCGTACACCTCGGCGCAGATACGACGCAACCGCCTGATCCTCCTCGGTCTGGTCCTTGTCATCGCGGGCCTGGTCACGTTCTGGGCCTTGGGCCCGTACGACACGAAGGACCAGTCCGCGACGCTCAAGGCCGGTGACTGCTTCCAGAACATCGGGACGGACAAGGAAGCGAAGACCAAGAAGCTCGACTGCACCGACCCGCACGCCGACTACAAGGTCCTGAAGATGAACAAGAACGCCGTCGTCGACACCTTGGCGTGCTCCGACGTCCCGGGCACGACCGGCTCGCTCACCCAGTCGGGCGCCGGAAACTGGTTCGTCGTCTGCTTCAAGGAAAACGACGAGAAGCGCAAGAAATAGCCGGGCGATCGCGCCGTCGGAGTGGTCCTGGCCACGTCGGTGACCGCACCACGCGGCGGGGGAGCGGAAGCGGTGCACCGCGGCCGACGGCGACATCGACCACATCGACCCCATCGGCCCAGGTCCGCCACCGGCGGCGACGACCTCGGCGTATGGGTCGGCCACGCCCCTCGCCCCGCCCCGTCGCGACCGCGTCACCCGCCTGGCCGACAGCGAGACCGCCATCCCCGGCCTCTCGCCGGCGCCGCCGCCGAGCAGGCCCGGCGCCGGCGCGCCGAGGGACCGCTGACCGACAGCAGAGGCGGACCCGGCGATGATCCGTCATGCCGGCGCCGCCGCTGGCCTAGCGGCTCCTACTCGATTCAGGCATGTGTTCGATTCTCTCCTTCGATCCGCCGGAGCGCTATGCCCCCATTGCGTAGATATTCTGTGAAGTGTGATCGAGTCTGGACGGCCGCGGCACCTTCGCAGCTACGGCCGGGGGAGTTTTGTGCGGCTGTCGCCGGTCATCCTGACCGTCGTCATCGCCAGCCTGGCCTACGCCACTCCACCGGAAATGGCCTTCAGTCGCCTCCTGCCCGCGGCGCCCGCCCTCGCCGCCGCCATGTGGCCGGTGCTCCCCACCGTCCTGCTGGGGACGGTCTGCCTCTTTCTGATGATCGGCCTCAGCCTGGTGTTCCCCGGTCTGGGGACGTGGTGGACGGCTGCGGGGATCATCGCGGTCACCGTGGCGGCCGCGTACGGAAGCCATGTCCGACTCCAGCGGGAGCGGACCCTCTTTCAGGTGCGGCTCGTCGCCGACGCGGCGCAGCAGGTGGTGCTGAGCCCCATGCCGCGCCGCTTCGGGAGCGTCGAGATCGAGTCGCTGTATCTCGCGGCCGCGGCGGAGGCCCGTATCGGCGGGGACTTCTACGAGGTGGTCGACACGCGGTACGGGGTCAGGCTGCTCATCGGTGACGTGCGGGGCAAGGGGCTGCCGGCGGTGGGGGCGGCCGCGGCGATCGTCAACGCCTTCCGGGAGGCGGCCTACGGCGAGCCCGACATGGTCAGCGTCGCGCGCCGGCTGGACGCCAGCAGCACCCGGTACAACGCCGCGTTTCCCCCCGAGGGGCCGATGGAGCGCTTCGCCACCGCCCTTCTCGTCGAGATCCCGCACGAGGGCAGGCGTATCGAGATCCTCAACTGCGGACACCCCCCGCCGCTGCTCCTGAACCGTGGGGAACTCCGTGCCCTCGAGCCCACGACCCCCTCGCCGCTGCTGAACCTCGCGGAGTTGATCGGAGATCACTACACGGTCGACACCTTCGACTTCGCCCCCGGCGACCTGCTGCTCCTCTACACCGACGGGGTCGCCGAGGCCCGCGCCCACGACGGCGAGTTCTTCCCGCTGGCGGCCTGGATGCGCCGGCAGCCCCCGACGCCGCCCCATGAGCTGCTCACGGCTCTTCACCGCGACCTCCTGCACTACAGCAGAGGACGCCTTGACGACGACATCGCCGCCCTCGCCGTGCGCCTGTACGAACCGTCGGAGTAGGCCCCGGAGTTCGACGAACCCGACGCCCCGGCCCGATCGGGCCGGGCCCGGGTGCGCCCGCGGTCTCCCCGGCCGGGCCCTGGCGGGCCTGCGGGTAGTGGCGGGTCACAGTCACGATCAGTAGGGGGCGGGGTCGTTACTCGATGCCCGCCATGACCGCGGTCACGACCTTGCGGACGGCCACGGCGTCCGGTGGGGTGCCCTGCCGGTCGGCGAACAGCATGTGCGCGGCGCCGATCAGCGTGGGAGCGAGTGTGTCGATGTCGGCGTCCGCGGTGATCCGGCCGAGGCCGCGCTCGGCGGCGAGATAGGAGGCGATCGCGGTCGCGGCATCGCTCAGGAGCGGGACGCCGGTGGGCCTGGCCGTGCGCAGGCGGGCGCGCAGGTCGTCCCGGGAGGTGACGAGGCTGACGATCGCCACCGCAACCGGCCCGAACAGGTCCGTCAACGCTCGGGTGACGTTGTCGGCGACGGTGCCGGTTCCGGCTGTTTCGCGCAGGGCGGCGGCCTGGTCGTCGATCCGGGCGATGCGGTCCAGCACGAGCTCGGCGAGGAAGGCGTCGAAGTCGGCGAAGTGCCGGTGCAGGACGCCCTTGGCGCAGCCCGCCTCCGTGGTGACCGCCCGGCTGGTCAGCGCGCTCGGTCCGTCCCGGAGCAGGACGCGCTCGGCCGCGTCGAAGAGTTGGTCGCGCACGTCGCGGATGGCTACTCCCGTGGGCACCGCTCATCTCCCCTTGCTCTGCCGGCGGCCGTTTCGGGGCCGGATCCGCCCGATTCGATTGACGAGTGGGCGATCGCCCACTCATAGTGGGCGCATGCCCACTATACCGCCGGGGCGATCTCCCGGCCCCGAACACGCGTCTCATGAACACCGACGGATGGCGGAGTCGTTCGGTTCGGACGCCGAACGCTACGACCGGGCTCGGCCCCACTATCCCCAAGCGATGGTGGACCGGATCGTCTCCGCCGCCCCCGGGCCGGAGGTCCTCGACGTCGGCTGTGGCACGGGCATCGTGGCCCGGCAGTTCGAAGCGGTCGGCTCCCGCGTGCTGGGCGTCGACGTCGACGCCCGGATGGCCGACCTGGCGCGCCGGCGCGGACTCGACGTCGAGGTGGCACCGTTCGAAGCCTGGGACCCGGCCGGGCGGACGTTCGGCGCCGTCGTCTCCGGACAGGCCTGGCACTGGGTGGACCCGGTCGCGGGTGCTGCCAAGGCGGCCGAGGTACTGCGCCCTCGCGGCCTGCTGGCCCTGTTCTGGAACGCGGGCCAACCCCTGCCCGAGGTGGCGGAAGCCTTCGCCGAGGTCTACCGCAGGGTGGTGCCCGACTCGCTCGCCGCCCGTCCGGCGACGGTGCCGGCCGTGGACGGGTACGCGGCGCTGTGCACCAAGGCGGCCGACGGGATACGGGAGGTGGGCGCATTCGCCGCGCCCGAGCAGTGGAGGTTCGACTGGGACCAGTCCTACACGCGGGACGAGTGGCTGGACCAACTGCCCACCCAAGGCGCCTTCACCCGGCTCCCGCAGGCCCGGTTGGAGGAGGTGCTGGCGGGTGTCGGCGCAGCCATCGATGCCGCGGGAGGAAGCTTCACGATGCACTACGCCACCCTGGCGGTCACCGCGACGCGCACCGCACCGGCGGGCTGACCCTGCCCTGCGCCGCCCGCTCCGCACCCCTGTATCCACCCCGGGCAGTGCCTAGTCGGGCGCGGGAAGCCGGGTGGGGACGGTGTTGCTCACCTGCTGAAAGATGACCGAGGTGCGGAAGCCGGTGATTTCCCCGCGCTTGCTGAGCCGGTCCGTGAGGAAGGCGTGCAGGTGGTCGAGGTCCTGTACGGCGACGTGCAGCAGGAAGTCGTCGCCCCCCGAGAGCACGAAGGTGTGCAGGACCTCCGGCAGACCACTGGCGAAGCCCTTGAAGGCGTCGATGACGGTGCGACTGAGTGGGCGCACCTGGACCGAGACCAGCGCCTGAACGTCGCGGTTGAGGGCGGCGGGGTCGATGTCGGCGTGGTAGCCGCGGATGACGCCCCGGCGGTGGAGCGCCCGGACCCGCTCCAGGCAGGTCGAGGGGGCGATGCCGAGCTGCCGGGCGAGTTCGCGGTTGGACTGCCGCGCATCTGTCTGGAGGAGCCGGACAATCTCCGAATCAAGTTCGTCCATGGTCGACAACCGTACCTGAATGTCAGTCAAACGTTCGGTCCGACCGACGACTGGGAAAACATGTGTGCACCATGGTGGTCCTCGAAGCGGATGAACGAAAGGACGGATGAATGAAGGGACGGAGGGTCCGTGCTCGAACATGAACAGGTCGTGATCCACACTGGTCGGCGCTCCCGTCTGCCGGTGATCGTGGCTGTGCACTCCACGGCACTCGGTCCGGCGGCCGGCGGCCTCCGGCTCTGGCACTACGCCGACTGGCGCGACGGTCTCACCGACGCCCTTCGCCTGTCGGCCGCGATGACCTCGAAGTTCGCCGTGGCCGGCCTGTCGAACGGCGGTGGGAAGGCCGTCGTGGCCCTGCCGGAAGGGAGGGAACTCGATGCCGGCCGGCGGCGCGACGTGCTGCGTGACGTGGCCGAGGTGATCGCGTCACTGGGCGGTGCGTACGCCACCGGACCGGATGTCGGGACCAGCCCCGACGACATGGCGGTCATCGGGGAATCGACCCCCCACGTGTTCTGCAAGCCGACGGATCTGGGAGGAAGCGGGGACTCGTCCCCGCACACCGCGCAGGGGACGCTCGCCGCTCTACGGGCCGTCAGCCGACGGCTGTACGGCACCTCCAGCCTGGCCGGCCGCAGTCTCGCCGTGATTGGCCTGGGCCGCGTGGGCGCCGGCCTCGCCCGCCTTCTCGCCGCAGAGGGAGCCGCCCTGACGGTGACCGACGTCGACCCCGGCAAACTGAAGATCAGCGACGAACTCGGCGCCGTCTGGCAGTCGCCCGAGGAGATCATCGCCGCGGACGTGGACATCGTGGTCCCCGCGGCCCTCGGCTCCGTCCTGACCCGGCGGACCGTGGCGGAGCTGCGCTGCCGTGCCGTGGTCGGACCGGCGAACAACCAGCTGGCCACCCCGGATGTCGCCGATCTGCTGCACCAGCGCGGCATCGTCTGGGTGCCGGACTTCGTCGCCGGCGCGGGCGGCGTCATCAACGCCATCAGCACCGAACTCCACCACGTCGGTGCGCACGAGGCCCGTACGCGGGTCGATGCCATCGAGGACACCGTCGACACCCTGCTGGACACCGCGCAGCGCCGTGGCGTGACCCCGGCGCGGGCCGCGAGCGAACTGGCCCGGCGACGCCTCAGTGCCGCCGCCGGCCCGACCGGTCCCCCCGCGGCTTCGTTGCGCTTCCGGGCAGCGGGGCCCTGACGGGCGCTCAAGGGCTCCCACCGGCACTCCGACACGGAAAGGCGACCGGCATGAACTCCACCAGTGCGGCGGCGACTTCGGCGACCGGGACCAGAGCCGGCGAGGTCCTCGTCGCGCCCGGTGTCACCATCTCCTACGACGATCTCGGTTCCCCCGCGGGGATGCCGGTCCTGTTGGTCCACGGGCACCCGTTCAACCGCAGCATGTGGCGTCCCCAGGTGGCCGCGCTCGTTGACGCCGGGTACCGGGTGGTCGTCCCCGACCTGCGCGGATACGGGAAGAGCACGGTCGTACCCGGTGTGACGCCGCTGTCGGACCTCGCACAGGACCTCGCGGACGTGCTCGCCCGTCTCGGGACGGAGCGGGCCGTGGTGGCCGGGCTGTCCATGGGCGGGCAGATCGCCATGGAGTTCCACCGGCGCCACCCCGAGCGGGTGGCCGCGTTGGTGCTGGCCGACACGTCGCCGGTCGCCGAGACCGAGCAGGGCAGGAGCTCTTGCGACGCCCTCGCCGATCGGCTGCTGGCCGAGGGCATGGACGGATACGCGGCCGAGGTGATCGACAGGATGATCGCCCCGCACCACGTGACCGGCCTGCCCGAGGTCGCGGGGCACGTCCTGGGCATGATGCGCGCCACCGCCCCGGCCGGGGCCGCGGCGGCCCTGCGCGGACAGGCCCAACGGCCGGACTACCGCCGTACGCTGCGGGACGTGCGGGTACCGACCCTCGTGATGGTCGGCGCGGCCGACACCTGCACGCCGGTGGAACAGGCCGAGCTCATGCACGGGCTCGTCGCCGACTCGGCTCTCGCCGTCGTCGACGACGCGGCCCACTTGCCGAACCTGGAGCAGCCGGAGCGGTTCAACGCCGCGCTGCTGGCCTTCCTCGACGCCCACCGGACCGCACCGGCGCCCCCGCACCCGCTGCTGGAGTACCTTCGCGACGCCGCCGAAGGACGCTTCCCACCCGCCGACGGGACCGTCACGGTGCTGCCCGCGCTGCCCGGCGGCCTGGAATGCTCGGTCGCCTTCACCGGCCACGCCGTCGTCGCCACCGCGCTGCCCACCGCACAGGTCCACGCCCACGAACCCGACGGCTACGGCGGCTCCCTGTCCCCGGACTTCCTGCGGGCCCTCGCCGGACCCACGGGCCGGATCGGAACCGTCGACGCCACTCTCGTGCACCGCGGCTCCGGCGGCACACCGCGTCTGACGCCGCTCACGGACGCCGACGACCACCCGAGGGTGCGGTACGCCCGGCGACTGCGCTCCGGAGTACGGGTGTTCGGCGACGAGCGGGGCCTGGTCACGCTCGCGGCCGGACTCGCCGGGCGTACGGAACTCAGCATCGAACTGCGTGAACCCGCGGACGCGGGCCGCGGGCACGGCCGGGCGCTGCTCGCCGACGCCCTCACCCTGGTCCCGGCGGGCGAGCCCGTCTACGCCGCCGTCGCCCCGGGCAACGCCCGTTCCCTGCGCGCCTGCCTCGCCACCGGGTTCACCCCGATCGGCGCCGAGGCCGTCGTCCGACCCCACCGGAGCCAGCCATGACAGCACCGCACCCGCATGCCGCGGTGTCCGCCGTGACACGCCGCAGCTACGACACGGTGGCCGAACGCTACGCCGCCGAGATCGGCGACGAACTCGGGGGCAAGCCCCTCGACCGCGCCCTGCTGGACGCCTTCGCCGAACTGGCCTGCGACGGGCCGATCGTGGACGTCGGCTGCGGTCCGGGCCACGCGACAGCCCACCTGGCCCGCCGCGGATCCCCTGCCTACGGCGTCGACCTGTCGCCCGCCATGTGCTCCGTCGCGCACCGCGCCACCGCCCTGCCGTTCGCCGCCGCGGACATGACCGCGCTGCCGATCCGGTCGCGGACGATGGGCGGCATACTGTGCTGGTACGCCGTGATCCACCTGACTCAGGCCCAACGAGCGGACGCCTACAGGGAATTCGCCCGCGTACTGCGCCCCGGCGGCCACGCCCTCCTCGCCTTCCACACCAGCGACAGCGAGACCCGCCCCGGACAGGCCACGCACCTCACCGCATGGTGGGACCGTCCTGTCGACCTCACCTTCCGCTTCCTCGACCCGGTCGCCGAAACAGCGGCCCTCGCCCAAGCGGGCCTCATCCTCACCGCACGACTCGACCGAGCACCGCACCCCGGACACGAGCACCCCAGCCGGCGCACCTACCTCCTGGTACGACGGCTCCCCTAGGGCCGGCGCGGCGGTACCGTCACCGGCGCCCGCTCAACGTTTCCGCCGGCGCCCGCCCCGGCCACCGGCTGCCCCGGCCGCCACCGCGCCCGCTGCCGCCGTCGCCGTCTGCCGACCGGGCCGGTCCGCCGAGACCACCACGGCCGCCAGGGCCGTGGTGACCGGCACCGACGCCACCAGGCCGATGGATCCGACCAGCGTGCGCACGATCTCCTCGGCCACCAGCTCGCTGTTGGCGACCGTGCCCACCCCGCTCTGCGCTATGGAGAAGAGGAGAAGCAGGGGCAGGGCAGCGCCCGCATACGCGAGGACGAGGGTGTTGACCACGGAGGCGATGTGGTCGCGGCCGATGCGGATACCCGCGCGGTACAGCCCGCGCCAGCCCATCGACGGGTTGGCCTCGTGCAGCTCCCAGACGGCCGAGGTCTGGGTCACGGTCACGTCGTCCAGGACACCGAGGGAGCCGATGATGACACCGGCGAGCAGCAGACCGCTCATGTCGATCTTCGGGTAGAGACCGTGGATCAGTCCGGTGCTGTCGTCCGTGTTGCCCGTCAGGGCGGCCCAGCCGATGAACAGCGAGCCGAGTACGCCGATCAGCGACAGGGAGGCCAGCGTGCCGAGCACCGCCACCGACGTGCGCGCCGACAGGCCGTGGCACATGTACAGGGCGATCAGCATGATGGCACTCGAACCGACCACCGCCACGAGCAGCGGATTCGAACCCTGCAGGACCGCGGGCATGATGAAGAGGTCCAGCACCAGGAAGCTGATGGCCAGGGCGACCAGTGCCATCACGCCGCGCAGTCGGCCCACCACCACGACCGCGACCGCGAAGACGCCTGCGAGCAGTCCCATGGGGAACCGGCGGTTCACGTCGGTGACCGAGTACTGCAGGTCCTTCGGCGCGGAGGGTTCGTAGGCGACCACGACCTTCTCGTCCTGGTGCAGCTGCCGGGTCTGGTCCGGCTGCACGATCTCGGTGAAGGTGCGGCCCTTGTCCTTGCCGGTGTCGACCCGGATCGTGGCCTTGTGGCAGGTGCCGTGTGCCTCCTGCTGCGCGGAGGTGCCCTCGGCGGTGGAGGTGTCGCCGGTCGGGGTCTCGCCGGAGGCGTTCACCGACTTGCAGCTCACTTCCAGGACTCTGGTGACCGTGGCCTGCTGTGTCTGCTGGTCGAAGCCGACGCCGGTGCGTTTGTGCGGTGGGGCACCGCCCGGCCAGAGAACCACGAGCCCCACGACGACGGCGGCGGTGAAGGGGATCAGGATCGCGGCGATGACCTTGCGCAGGTGCCGGGAGACCGGTGCGGCCGGCCCGTGGCTGTGACTGTGGCCGTGTCCGTGACCGCCGACGCCTGTCGCAGGGCCGTGGCCGGGGGCATGTCCGGTGTCGCTCGCACGGGTGTGGTCATGGCGTGTGGCCGCAGGGCCGGGGACATGGGCCGTGCCGGCGTGGTGTCCGTGGTCGGGGTGAGGCGCGGACCCGTGAACGTCCCCGTACACATACCCGTGTGCGTATGCGCTCGCGTGGCCGTCCCTGGCCGGGGGCGGGTTGCCGACGCCGTTCCAGTCTCCGGCACCCTGCCGGTCAGCGGCTCCCATGCGCTCTCCCTCGCGGTTGTCGTGCCCCCTCCCGAGCCGGGCCCGCCGGTCGGCTCTGAGGAAGGGTACGGGAAGGCTGTGCCGTGGTCTCAGCCGTGATCACCGGGAGCACACCGGTGGGCCCGCGCGCACCGTGCCTGGATCACGGCGCGGGTCACCAACTGCTCTTGGTCACGCCGGGCAGCTCACCCGCGTGCGCCATCTCGCGCACGCGGATGCGGGACAGGCCGAAGGCGCGCAGGTGGCCGCGGGGGCGGCCGTCCACGGAATCGCGGTTGCGCAGGCGGGTGGCACTGGCGTCGCGGGGCTGCCGGCGCAGTTCGCGCCGGGCGGCGGCGCGTTCCCCGTCGGACGTCCGGGGCGACGAGATGATCGCCTTCAGTTCGCGGCGGCGTGCGGCGTAGCGGGCCACGACGACGCGCCGCCGCTCGTTCTCCGCGATCTTGCTCTTCTTCGCCATCAGACCTTCCCTCCCCGGGCGCGGACGCGGGCCACGGCGGCCTCGATGCCGATCGAGTCGACCGTCTTGACGCCCTTGGCGGAGAGGGTGAGCCGGACATGGCGGCCTTCGCTCGGGAGCCAGTAGCGCTTGCGCTGGATGTTCGGGTCGAAGCGCCGCTTGCCGCGCCGGTGCGAGTGCGAGATCTGATGGCCGAAGCCGGGCTGTCGGCCGGTGAGTTGGCAGTGGGCGGACATGTTTCCTCCTCGTCTGGTGGCAGCACAGTAGCTTAAATGAAAATGAAAACCAATCTCGTGTATGGTGCTGTCCATGGCCCGTAACGAACTGCGCCCGATCATCAAGCTGAGGTCCACCGCCGGCACCGGCTACACCTATGTGACCCGCAAGAACCGCCGTAACAACCCCGACCGGCTGACCCTGCGCAAGTACGACCCGGTCGCCGGCCGCCACGTCGACTTCCGTGAGGAGCGCTGAAAGCCGTGAAGCCCGGAATCCACCCCGAGTACCGCCCGGTCGTCTTCCGTGACCGGGCCGCCGACTTCGCCTTCCTCACCCGGTCGACGGCCACCAGCGACAAGACCGTCGAGTGGGAGGACGGCAACACCTACCCGGTCATCGACGTCGAGATCTCCTCGGCGAGCCACCCCTTCTACACCGGCACCCAGCGGGTCCTGGACACCGCGGGCCGGGTGGAGCGCTTCGAGCGGCGCTACGGCCGTGCAGGGGGCAGGCGGTGAGCGGGGACCGGACGCGGCTGCCGGTCGCGATCGTCGCCGGGTTGCACGCCGACGCCCGCCGGGCCGCGGTCGAGGAGATCCTGCGTACGGTCCCCGGCTCGGTCGCGCTGCACCACGACCTGACGTCCGCCGCCGACAGCACCGTGCACCGCACGGTACGAGACGCCGGCGGCCTGCTGGGCAGCGGCGACGCGCCCCTGGTCAACGACTGCGCGTGCTGCGCGCTGCGCGAGGACCTGGTGCCCGAACTGCGGCGACTCGCGCAGGACGGCAGGTACCGGCTGGCCGTCGTCGAACTGTGGGACTCCGTCGAACCCCAGGCCATGGCCGGGGTCATCGCCGCCGCGGGTGCACCGCTGGCGCTGACCGGCGTCGCCACCGCGGTCGACCCGGCACTCGTCCTGCCCTACCTGTCCAACGGTGACGACCTGGCCGACGCCGGACTCGCCGCCGCCCCGACCGACCAGCGCACCGTCGCCGACACCTTCGCCCGTCAGCTGGAGTACCCCACGGTGATCGCCCTGGTCGAGGACGGATCGGGTGGGGAGGACGGCGAGTGCGCCGACGACGGCGACCGCGCGCTGCTCGCCCGGCTCACACCCGGCGCACGACCGGTACGGGTGGCGAGGGACGGCGCGCTGGGGGCCGCCCTGCTGGCGGGGTACGACGTGGCAGCGGCCGCGGCCCGCCTGCATCCCGCGTGCGCGCTGCTGCCGCAGGAGTGCGACGAGCACGGCGTGAGCACCGTCGTCTGGCGGCGCGAAAGGCCCTTCCACCCGCAGCGGCTCTACGCCGCGCTGGAGGATCTGACCTGCGCCGCGGCCCGCAGCCGTGGGCGGTTCTGGCTGGCGGACCGTCCCGACACGCTGTTGTCGTGGGACGCGGCGGGCGGCGCGCTGTGCGTGGAGTCGGCCGGACCGTGGCTGGCCGCCCTGCCTGAGGCCGCCTGGGAGATGGTTCCGGCCGAACGTCGCGTCGCGGCCTCTTTGGACTGGCACCCCGAGCACGGTGACCGCTGCCAGCACCTCACCTTCACCTCACCCGGTCTGGACCGTGACGGTCTGCTGGCCCTGCTCGACTCGTGCCTGCTCACCGACGACGAGTACGCGGCGGGCAGGGACGGCTGGAAGGAACTGCCGCACGCCTTCGACGACTTGCTCGACCCGGTGTCCTGAGCCCCGCCCGCCCCATGGCCCGCAGGTCCGACCACGTCCCACAGAGACCGCGAAGACCACACACCACAGACCACATAGACCCACAGAGACCACAGAGAAGGGACCGACCCGACCGTGCCCCGAAACAGGACCACCGGGCGGCAGACGGCCAAGCGGCAGCGCGCCAACCCGCTGGACGCCGCCGGCATCACGTACATCGACTACAAGGACACCGACCTGCTGCGGAAGTTCATCTCCGACCGCGGGAAGATCCGCAGCCGTCGGGTGGCCCACGTGACCCGCCAGCAGCAGCGGCAGCTGGCGCGGGCCGTCAAGAACGCACGCGAGATGGCTCTGCTGCCCCGCAGCTCCCGGTAGTCGGCGCGCGTCAGCAGCTGTGCCGCCCCTGGTGTGCCGGCAGGGCTCTCGGCACGCTCGGATAGGGTCGTCGTCGATGTCCGCTACGTTGACTCGGACATGTGACAGGCGGAGCCAGCATGCAGAGAACAGACGAACGGGCCGAGGTGCCCGAGGCCGTCGATGCGGACGCGGTGCCGAGGGACGAGGCCGCTCCCGGCTGGCTGCGGTTCTGGCCGCTGCTGTTGCTGGGGGCGGCCATCGTTCCCGGCACGGCGCTCTACCTCGTGGGCCGGGGAATGCAGACCCCTGCGATGCAGGCGTGGCGGACCGTCTGCCTCGCCGTGACCGTGCAGGCGCTGCCCTTCCTGCTGCTGGGCACGGCCCTGTCCGGTGCCATCAACGCGTTCGTGCCGGCACATGTGTTCAGCCGTGTGCTGCCACGTCGGCCGGTGCTCGCCGTGCCGGTGGCCGGCGTGGCGGGTGCCGTGCTGCCGGGCTGTGAATGTGCGTCGGTGCCGGTGGCCAACAGCTTGATCGCCCGGGGTGTCACGCCCGCGGCCGCGTTCGCGTTCCTGCTGTCGGCACCCGCGATCAACCCGGTGGTGCTGACCGCGACCGCGGTCGCCTTCCCGGGACACCCCGCCATGGTCGCCGCCCGGCTGCTGGCCTCGCTGGGCACCGCCGCGGTGATGGGCTGGCTCTGGCTGTGGCTGGGGCGGGCCGAGTGGCTGCGGCCCGGCGTGCGGCACAGCGGGCATCAGGAGGGCGGCAGTCGGTGGCGGGAGTTCCGGACCGGCTTCCAGCACGACTTCCTGCACGCGGGCGGTTTCCTCGTGGTGGGCGCGATGGCGGCGGCCACGTTCAATGTGGCGGTACCCCGTTCCGTGCTGGACGCGTTCTCCGGCTCACCCTGGCTGTCGGTGCCGTTCCTGGCCTCACTGGCGATCGTGCTGGCGGTGTGCTCGGAGGCGGACGCGTTCGTGGCGGCCTCGCTGAGCGGGTTCTCACCGGTCGCGCGGCTGGCGTTCATGGTGGTCGGTCCCATGGTCGACCTGAAGCTGATCGCCCTGCAGGCGGGCACCTTCGGCCGGGCGTTCGCGGTCCGGTTCTCCGCCGCCACGACGGTCGTGGCGGTCCTGTCCAGCGCGCTGATAGGAGGAGCACTGCTGTGAAACGCCCGCTGCAGACGGCCTTGCTCGTCCTCGCCGGCATCGGCTTGCTGCGCGTCGCCCTCTTCACCGACCTGTACCTGCGCTACGTCAAGGAGGGGATGCGCCCGCTGCTCATCGCCTCCGGCGCTCTGCTGATCCTGCTCGGCGTGGCGGACGCGGTGTCGTACGGGCGACGGCGCGGAGGTGACGAGCACGCGGACCACGGTGACGGAAGCCACGGGCACCACCACTCCACCACACCCCGGGCCGCGTGGCTGCTGTTCCTCCCGGTGCTGAGCCTGCTCCTGTACGCCCCGCCCGCCCTCGGCGCGTACACCGCCTCCCGCGAAGCCCCCAAGGCCATCACCCACCAGGACGACTTCGACCCGCTGCCCGGCACCTCGCCGCTTCCGATCACCCTCTCCGACTTCACCCGCCGCGTGCAGCAGGACCGGAGCCGGGCCATCAAGGAACGTACGGTCCAGATGACCGGATTCGTCACGCCCGCCCCGCACGGCGACGGCTGGTTCCTGACCCGGATCATCATCTCCTGCTGCGCGGCGGACGCCCAGTCCGTGAAGGTACGGATCTACGGCACCCCGGCCCCGCCCGCCAACACCTGGGTGGCCGTCACGGGCACCTGGCACCCCGGGGGAACCCTGGGTACGGGTTCTGCCGCCGCCGCGCTCGACGCCCGGTCCGCGGAGAAGACCGCCAAGCCGGTGAACGCGTACACCGACGCCCTTGCGCTGACTCCCGCGAGGTGAACCGGCTCCCGGAACGGGGCGACGGGCGGGGGCCCTCACCCTCGGCCATGAGTCAGCCGTAAACCGTATCGGCCGACGATGACCGGCGAGCCCTCGTGGCCGGAGGAGTGAAACCGTGTTTCAACGGGCATGCCCTGTTCGCTCGGCGACAGTGGGGGGTAGATGACCAGAAGCCTCGCCAGGCGACGACGTGAGGTGTTGATACTGGCTTCCGGGCCCGTCCTCGGGGCAGGCGTAGGCGCGGTGACCAACCTGATCACCTCCACCTGGAACTGGTGGCTCTTCGGCGCGCTGCTCCTCCTGGTCTCCCTCGCGGCCGTCGGCGCCGCACTGGTGCCGGGCGGCGGTGCTGCCTCGGGCGGCTCCGACCGGGCCGAGGAGCCCAGCGGTGGTCCGAGCACACTCCCTCCGGGGACCGCGGTGTTCGCCGGCCGCGAGAGCGAGCTCGACCGGATACTGAACGCCCGGCCACCCGCACCGCGGCCACGGGCCCTGGTCTGCCTCGTCACGGGCCCTCCGGGGAGCGGCAAGACGGAACTCGCCGTACAGGCGGCCCACCGTCTTGCCGTGTGCTATCCGAGCGGCCAGCTGTTCGTCGGGTATCGCAGCAACGCCGAGTCGGCCGGTCGACTCCTCACGGAGGACGCCCTGGCCGCCCTGCTGGCCGCCGTCGGCGCCGCCGCGGGAACAGGGCACTTCGATCCGCTCAGCATGACGGGTCAGTGGTTGAACACCGTCAACAACAGGCCGTTCCTCATCGTCCTCGACGACGTGAACCACGCCGGACAGGTGCAACCCCTTCTTCCCGCCTCCCCCCGTGCGATGGTCATCGTCACCAGCCGGACCATGCTCACCGGCCTCGACCCGGACCTCCACCTCGAGCTCGACGCCCTGAGCGAAGAAGGAGCCAGGGCGGTCGTCACCGCCATCCTGCGCCGAGGCTCCCGCACCGTCGACGACACAGTGATCGACGCGATGGTGGCCCTGTACCGCCTGCCCCTGACCATCCGGCACCTCGCCGACCGTATCGTCGCGGAGCAGACGCCACTGGCCCTGCGCACCGAACCGCCCGTCACCCTGAGTGGTGAAGGCACCGAACCCATACTGGCGGCGATCGAAGCGCTGGCGCCGGTGGAGCACCTGGTCTTCCGCCGGATGGCACTCCACCCGGGGCCGCACGTCACCGACGAGATCGCCGCGGCCCTGGCCGACGTGCCCCTTCGGGAAGCGGCGGACGCTCTCGTCCTGCTGCACGAGCACGGGCTGATCATCAAGCCCGACCCACATGGATACGGTCTGCACGACCTGGTGCGAGCGCTGGCACACCGGGAGGGCTCACATCGGGACGGAACGTGTGACCAGGCCCGGGAGCGGTTGTTCAAGTGGGCGGCGGAGCAGCTGGTGGCGGCCAACGACGGCATCCACGCCCCACTCTTCCTCGGGGACCCCCAGGTGATCATGAATGAGGAACAGGCCCTGGAGTGGCTGCATCGCTACTTCGAGGACCTGCGGTCGGTGGCGCGCCTGGCCACCCACCACGCCTGGCCGGAGAGTTGGCGCCTGACGGCCGGGCTCGCCTACTACATGCGCGTGAAGAAGCGGAACATCCATCAGGCGATACGACTCAACCAAGCCGCGCTGCAGATCACACCGGCGTCGGACGAGGCCGGCAAGGCCCACTGCCAGGTGCAGCTGGCGGCCCTGCACCGTGTGTCGGGGGAGTACGGCAGAGCTCTTGAGCAGGCCGAGGAGGCGACAGAGGCCTTCACCCGGCTGGGCGACCGACGCAACCAGGCGCATGCCGCCGCCGAAGTGGCCACGAACCACTACCACTTGGCCGACTACCGCACCGCACGCGCGAGGATGGACAGTGCCGTCACCCTCCACGCGAGCGAGGGCCAAACGCGTGGGAGAGCCAACGGGCTGGGGGTTCTCGGACTGATCAAAAGGGCGACGGGCGACTACCGAGGAGCCCGGGGACACCTCACCGAGGCGCTGACCCTCTACCGTGAGATAGCGAACCATCGCAACGAGGCGTGGATGCTCATCGAACTCGGCGTCATCGACCGGCTGACCGGGGATTACGTCGGCGCCGAGAGGCACTTCGACGCGGCGCTGGGCATCAACACCGGGTTGGGGGACGGGAACGGCCGCGCCTGGGCCCAGCGCGAGATCGGGATCCTGAAGAGGTGCCTCGGTCAGTACGACGAGGCGCGCACCCTGCTGCAGGAGGCGCTGCGGGGGTTCGAGGCGCTGGACAGCCAGCGCAACATCGCCGACGCGGAGGTCGAACTGTGCTCCCTGCACCGCGTGTTGGGTGAACCGACCACAGCGCGGGGGCACGGTGAGAAGGCGCTCCAGATGTACGAGCGCATGCGAAACCGCCGAGGCGCCGCGTGGACGAAGATCGAGCTGGGCGCACTCCATGCCGCACAGGGCGAGTTCGGTGCGGCGGACAGCAGGCTCAAGGAAGCGCGGATGACCTACGAGCAGATCGGCGACCCCTCCGGCGAAGCCCGCGCCAACATGGAGTTGGGCAGACTCGAGCTGAGCCGGGGGCGGGACGAGGCTGCGGGGCCGTACCTCGTCAGGGCCCGGGACCTCTACACCGAGCTCGGCGCGCCACAGGTCGCGGAGGTGCGGAGCCTGCTCGGCGCAGGGTGACACCACCGACCGGAGGCGCAGTGGAGCACATGACGTTCCGCGAAGACGGCCGTGAGATCGTCTTCGAGACCTGGGGTGATCCCGAGGGGCACCCGGCGTTCCTGCTGCACGGCACTCCCGGCAGCCGAAACGGCCCGCGCCCATGCTCGCTGGTCCTCCACCAGCTCGGCATTCACCTCATCTCCTACGACCGCCCGGGTTACGGCGGTTCCACGCGCCTGCCCAACCGGCGTGTCGCTCATGCCGCGCACGACGTGATGCACATCGCCGATCATCGCCCGTGAGAACCGGTCGACGTTGCAGGCCACGCCGGCCGACAACGCGGATGAGCTGCGTGCCGATCCGTTCGCGCTGCTTGGTGATCTCGACGACGAGATGCCGGACGTGGACCGGCGGGTGATCGCGGACGCGGGTGTACGCCACATGATGGGGCGCAACTTCCTGACCGCGGTTCGGTCCCGCAGCCGGCAGCCGCTCATTCTCCGCCGTTGTGGTGCTGCCGGAGGTGCTCGTCTGGCTCGGGGAACACGCCCAGGACGACGCCGCGGCCACGACGGCCTGACCCCGGCGGACTCTCAGACCGGGTGCGGGTCGAGTTCCAGACCCACCCGTCGAAAGCCGCTCAGCCGGACCACCTTCGCATGCCTGCTGCCGAGTTTGGCGCTCAGGACGTCGAGACTCTCGCCGGCCAGTTGCTCGGCTTCGGCGGCACGACCGGCCTCGCGGAGGAGGACCGAGAGGTTGCCCAGGCACATGAGAACCGCAGGGTGGTCCGTGCCGAGACGGTCGCGCAGCTCTCGGTGGGCCTGGCGGTAGTTGCGTTCGGCCTTGGCGGTCTCGCCGAGCGCGGCCTCGGCGTTCGCCAGGTTCACCCGGCAGAGCATGCCGAACGGATGTTCCGGGCCGAGTACGGTCCGCAGTGCGGCGTGAGCCTGTCCGCACGTCTCCCGGGCCTCCGCCGGCCGACCGGTCGCCAGCAGGTTGATGCCGTGATCGACCGCGCACGCGAGCGTGTTGGGATGGGCGTCGCCCCATGCGGCGCGGAACGCTTGGAGCAGTTCGGCGGTCTCCGCGTGGGCCTCCTCGTGACGCTCCGCCGCCGCGAGATGGCCCGCGAGGCCGAGGCGCACCATGAGCGTCTCGGGCGAGGCGTCGCCCAGGTGCCCTCGGTACACGGCCAGGACACCGAGACTGAGTTCCATCGCTTCCGGAATGCTGTCCAGTCGGCGAAGCGTGATCGCAAGCGCCTTCGCCGCTTCCAGGGCGGCTCCTGATGCGACACCGAGTGCGACGGCTGCCTCGTGGGCATGACGCAGTATCTGGGCCGAGTCTTCGTACGCCCCGCAGGACCGCAGGTCCCGGCCGAGATTGATCAACGAAACGAGGGTGTACGGATGCTTCTGGCCCAGCGTCAGCGTGCGGTGGCCGTGGGTCTCCTGGTCGATGGTCCGTGCGTCGAAGCAGTTCCCGGCCAGACGCAGCGCCACGGCCAGGTGGTCCGCCGCGACCAGGGCCTGAGGGTGATCCTCGCCCAGCAGTTCCACGGACCGCTCGTAGGTCTCGCGGCCGACCTCCAGGGCCTGGTGTACCCGGCCGGCGGCCCGCAGGTCTGCGCACAGGCCGCCGGCCGTCATGAGGGTGTGCGCGTCGTTGTCACCGAGAGCCTCGCGCTGCAGGTGGTAGACGTCCTGGTCAACCTCCAGCGCCTGGGCGTACCGGCCCTGCGCTCGTAGCGTGTTGGCGATTTCGAAGCGCAGGTGCAGGGTCCAGCGGTCGTGGGCGCCGGTCTGGTGCTGCCAGAGGGACAGCAGGTCCTCGCCGAGGGACACGGCCTGCGCGTATTCGCCCCGTGCCCGCAGGTACCGCAGCCGCTCGGTCATCAGGCAGCGGATGTCGTCGTCGAGCGACTGCCTGGTCCACGGCGTCTCCAGATGGGGCCAGACGGCTTGGTAGCGCGACCAGTTCCGCGGGTCCTCCACATCACCGTTGCAGGGACGTGCACCGGCGAGCACGTCCCGTACGACCCGCAGGGCCTGCTCCTGCTCCGCCTCGGTCATCGAGGAGCGCACCGCCGCCTGGACGAGCCGGTGCATCCGGATACCGCGTCTGCTGGGGTCGACCCGGGCGAGGGCGTGGCGGCGCAGTTGCTGGACCGCCCGGTACACCAGTGCCGTACCGTCGCCGCCCGGCAGTACTTCGCCGAGGGCCTTGCTCATCTCCCGGCCGTGCACCAGGTCGAAGGAGAGGGGGTCGGCACCGAAGTACGCACACAGCTGCAACAGCCGCCGGGCGACCGGTGAGTTGAGTTGCTGGGAGGAAGGGTTCCAGATCGCGCCGACCCCGAGTGGGTACGCATCGGTGTCGGCGTCCCCGGCCGGCCTGTCCAGCTGCCATGTGAGCAGTGCGAGGTACTCGTCGACGTGCCGGCCGGTCTCGTTGAGCCAGGCGGCGGCCTGGTCGACGGCCAGCGGCAGATCACCAAGCGCCTCGGCGACCCGGTCCGCGTCCTCCGCGCTGATGGCGGAGACCCGGTGCAGGAGGTGAGCGACGCTCTCGGCACGCCAGAAGACCTCCACCTGGATCTGCCGGCCGATCCGGGCCCGGCCCGCGTTGCGGGAGGTGATCAGCACATGACCGACTGGGCTGTCGACCAGCAGGGACTCGACGGACTCGGGGGACGACGCGTTGTCCAAGACCAGCAGCCACCGGTCGTACGGCTCCCCTCGGCGCAGCGCGCCCCGGACCACGTCGGCCGTGGCGCTGATGCCGTCCTGCTCCTCGAGGCCGAGGCGCGGTGCAAGTTCTGCGAACCGGCGCAGCGCCAGGTCACCGGACTCCGCCTCGATCCACCAGACGACGTCATAGGCACCGCGGTAGCGGTGCGCGTACTCGGCGGCGAGCTGGGTCTTGCCCACGCCTCCCATACCGTGAAGGAGGGTGGCGGTGCCGTTGTCGGCGAGAGTGCGGTGCAGCTCCTCCAGCAGGTCGGTGCGCCCGGTGAAAGCCGCGTTGCGCGGGGGAGCGGACCACACGGGTGGCTCCTCGCCGGGAAACCGCGGGCCGGTGACGATGTCGCCCTCGGGGTGCTCGCCCTGAACCGGCTGAGCGTCCAAGGCCCTCAGGAGAGCGTTCCTGGCCTGAACCTCGGTCATGGTGCCCACAGGAAGGGGAGTGCGGTCCGAGAACGGGTGTTCCGGCGGTGAGTCGCTGACCCGGACCGGTACCAGGACACGCCGTGACCCCATCGGGTCGGCGACGGCCACCGCCTCCCAGACGGCCCTGGCCTGCGGTGACCTCTGATAGGCGGCGGACAGCACCGCGACCGTGCGGACGGCGCCGTGCACCCTCCCGGCGATGTCCGCCCGCAGGGGGACACCGGCGCCGCTGCCGTCCTCGGAGCGGGCGTCGCCCACAGTGAAGCCGACCTGGGTGAGGACCCACCTGATCCAGTCGGCCCACATCCGGTCCTCGGGCACATAGCTCAGGTACACATGGGTGGGGCCCGGAGAGCGTCGCCGCACAGCGGCCTCCAGGTAGTGCCGTCGTTGCGTGCCGGTCATCGGGGCCATGAAGGTCACGTCATCCTCGGTGATGACCGCCGTCAGTCGTTCACAGGCCGCGAGGAGAGAGGCCGGGACACCTGGCTCGTCACGGAAGGTCGCGAGGATCTCCTCGTACGCGTACGCGGGTTTGTACGGCACCTCCACGTCGCCCCAGTAGCGGCTCGGGTCGACGTGAGAGGTGCGCTCCAGCGACCGGTCGAACATGAGGCGGACCTTGGCGCGCGCGGCCTCCAACCGGTCCGCATCGGAGTCCTCCACCCGCATGGGGACCGGCAGGATCCGGACGCGGCGGTCCCCGCAGATGTCCGTCACCCGGCGGGCGACGGCCGCCGCGCCCTCGATGCTCTGGTCGTTGTACGTGAAGCAGTTCACCAGGACGTCGGCGAGGTGGATGGTGCAGACGTCGGACATGTCGCCCAGCCCGGACCGGCTGTCGACGAGGACGTAGTCGTATGCGCTGCGGAACCTGGCGCACAGCGCGTCCAGGAACCGGCCGCCGTACTGGTCCTCGTAGAAGCGGTTCCAGTTGAACTGGGAAAAGACGCACGAGTAGGCGCGGTCCTGGCGGCCCGCCGAGATGAAGTCCAGTCGGCCGCGGGCCGGGAAGGTCCACTGCAACGGGGAGACGGCCCTGGTGATGTCGGCCTGGTCGCTGACCCACGCGGTGGCCTCCTCGGTGGCGCCGGGGTGTCCGCTGCCCCACCGGGAGTCGACCCGCAGAATGTGGTCATTGAGGAGGTCCAGGACTCCGGGGCGGTCGCGCAGTGTGTTCGGTTCCAGGAACGGACGCAGGAAGCCGGCCACTCCCGGCGCCTCCAGGTCCCAGTCGACCACCAGGACCCGCTTGCCCTGCGACGCCATGATCCAGGCGGTGTTGGCGAGCGCCATGGTGCGGCCGGTGCCGCCCTTGTAGCTGTAGAACGTCACGATCTTGCCGCCCTCGGGGCGGGCGAGCGGGCCGGTCACGGCTGGGCCTCCTGGTCCCCCTGGGCGTCGGACGCGTCGCTGGAGGACGCGGTCGGGATCGCAGCGTAGCTCGGCCGCGGTACGGGGAGACCGCGCTGCCGGCGAGTTTTACGAAGCGGGCGTTGAACTCGTCGGCAGGCGAGCGAGTGGGGAGCTGCTCGGTTCCCGCGAGCACGTCCTGCCACTCGATGCTCAGCTGGGTCCGTGGGCCGAGGTGGATCGGGGGGGACACACAGCCTGGGTGTCGCTGGGCGGTGGGGCGTCGTCCTGGACGTCAGGCGCGGTCGTCCCCACCCGCTGGGACGCGGGGGCCGTCGCGTCTGGAGGCCCTCCACGCGACGGCGCCGTCGACGGCCCGACGCAGGGGGATCAGCCTGCTGTCGGCGTCTCCGACACGGCCTCGCACGACGGGACTACGGCCGCGGTGTGTCGATGTCTCGAGCCACCGGCCCAGTTCGCCGAAGTCGCTGTCGTCGAGATCCACGTCGACGAAGCTCGTCCAGCGGGGGCCACTCCGTTCCATGACCCGGCAGTCGTACCGCCGCGTACGGGCGGGCAGACGGTATTCCGCCAGATGGAAGGCGGTGCAGACCTCGAAACCGACGCCCAGCAACAGGATGTCCGCATCGCCGTCGTACAGGCGGCCCAACGGGGATCGCTCACCCAGCAGGCAGTCCCGTGCATGGTGCGCGACAGTCCTCGTGGCAGCCGGGCCGAGCGCGGCGAAGGACGTCTGGGGGTGGTCGCTGCGTGCTGCTCCCACGGTGGTACGCACCTGCTCGGCGATCGCTCCCATGCCCGCCGAAGGTGTGGCCGCCGCTTCGAACGGTGGCATGTGCGCGTGAAACAAGGCGAGTTGACCCTCCGACATGCCCTGGGTGCTGGCGAGGTAGCTGCGGGAGGTCAGTGAGTTGCCCGGTGTGAAGGTGGGGACCACCAGTGTGCCGTCGCTGCCCAGCACGCCGCGTAAGGCGCGTACGACCGTGAGGGCACCGCCGCTCACCGCTCCCACCGATCGCAGCGACGCGTGCACCAGGAGCGTCGGCCTGCGCCCGCACCCCAGACTTCTCAGGTCGGCACGGAGAGAGGCCTCAGTGAACATCGGTGTTCAACCCCGCAGCCTGTCGGCCATCCGGCGCCCGTAGCCGGTCAGGTCCCCGGCAGGCAACGTCCCCAGCGGTGTTCGACCCAGATACGCAGACCGCAGCCTGTCCTTCGCCTCGCGGGTTTCGGCCAGGTCGAACAGGTCCGACAAGGCGTTGAACTTCATCTGCTGCACTCCGTCGACGAGCAGCGCGGCCAGCGAGCCGGCGGTGGACGGCAGGGACAGTCCCAAGGCACCGAAGGCATCCGGGGCGGCGGCCACAACGCCCCGTTCCTCCGAACCGCCGAGGGGTGTGCAGACGGTGAGCAGGGCGCGGACGCCCGCGGCGCGGTCGCCGTGCCGGTCGCGGACATGGACGACGGCTTCGGCGAACAGTCGTTGCCAGCGGCCGTACTCCTCCTCGTTCAGCCGTGGTGCCGGACCGGCCTCGAGAACGTCCCGATGCGGGTCACCGTCCTCCACCAGGATGCGGAAACCGCCCGTGACAAGGCTGCGCACCGGTTCCCAACCCGGCAGAGCGGGCGAGGCCCCGGTCACCGGAATCGGCAGTGAGCGATCGTCGACCCGCAGGATCAGGGCTCCGCCGCGGACGATCAGCTCGCCGTTCCCCGGACGGGGCGGCAGGACCAGTCGGCCGTAGCCCGGGACATGGACGGCCTGCGCGGTCGCGGGCAGTGGGACCGTGAGATCGGCACCGGTGCGCAGCGCGATGGCCACGGCGATCTCCGCGAGCCGCTGCCGGACCGCGTCACGGACCAGATGTCCTTCGAGGGCGCGCACCGACCAGGGGCGGAGGTAGGGATGCCGGAGAACCCGCGTCGTCTCACCGGGCCATCGCCGGTCCATGCGGGTCACGGCGTCCGCTTCCGGACCCCCGTACCGCGCGCAGAGTACGGCGAAGAGCACCCTGCAGATACTTGACTCCGCTCTCACCAGCTCGCGCAGCGCGTCGGCGTCGCTGTCCCCCGCCGCGAGCGAGTCGAAGCCCCGCGGCGTGAGCCGGTGCGCGTGGCCGGCCGGCCGCGGGCGGGCGCCCAGGAGGCAGTGGTCGATCAGGCGGATGAGATCGCCGCAGTACACCGACGGGTTGTCGAAGCCGTTGGCCGAGCGGTACCGGTGGGCGTACAGCCCGCCTCCGCACATGCGTACCACTCGGCATTCCCGGCACGTCCGGGACAGGCCGGTGATGCCGGCCTGCTGGACGAGGAAGCCGGGGTGGCCCGCCGCCTCGTCGAACGAGTGCCGCAGTACGTGGAATCCCGTCCGTGGCGCGTCCTGCGCCGCTGTCTTGAGCCAGTCGGCCTGCTCGATCTCGCCGTCCGTCTCGATGACGACAAGGTCGGGGCTGCCGAGTCCGAGTGCCTCGGTGAGAGATCGCCTTCCGTCCCGCTCGGCCTCGATCGAATCGAACAGGCGGACGCCGAAGGGCTTGCCGTCGGCGGTCCACAGGTCGTACACGGTCGTCAGCCACCGTGCGTGCGCGTGGGGATGCCCACTCAGCCGCGCGGGAGGGTGATCCCAGGTCGCATGGGGCAGGAGGAAGTCCACGCGTGGTGGATCGAGCGCCACCAGAGCCCGGTACACCTCGACCGGATCGTTCTCGACGTCGACCGTGCACAGCAGGCCCGCGAATATCCGGCGGTACGCAGGCGATCCGATGAGCCGTACGGCGCGGACAACCGCGTCGTACGACCCCGTTCCGTTGGCTCGTCTGCGATGCCGGTCGTGGGAGGCACGGTCCCCGTCCAGGGAGATTCCGGTGTGGATCGCCTCCCGCGCCAGCATGTCGCAGAAGTCGTCGTCCAGCCGGAGTCCGTTGGTCTGCATGCGCAGGTCGAGATCGCACACTCCGTCCAGCGCCCGGCGCAATTCGGAGGCGATCCGTGCCAGCCGTTCCCGGCCCGCGAGCAACGGCTCACCGCCGTGCAGAACGACGTGCACGCGTTCGAGTTCGGGGTGACCGCGGGCGTGCTCGGCGATCCGTGACACCGTGGCCGTCACCACGTCCTCCGGCATGACCGGGGGACGTCGCCGCCAACTCTGGTCTGCGTGCCGGTAGACGTAGCAGTGGTCGCAGGCCAGGTCGCACCTGCTGTGCACCTTGAGTACGAACTGGCGGAAGGCTCTCGGCCCGAGCGTCATGGGCGGACGACGGCGTGGCCCGTCAGAGGGCGGAGTTGAAGCACACGCCAGAGGCTCGCCCGGACCACAGCAGGCGACTGAGCACGTAGGAGTCGCATTCGGCCAGGTCTACCAGAGGAGTAACGGTGCAGTCCGGAACACACGTTCTGACGAGCGAGGTCTGTGTGGTCGAGGCCGCGATCAACTCGCTTGTGCCTCCGGGGGTGGATTCTCCGGCTGCGCTCATCGGTGTCTCCTTCGCCGTCTCGTGGAGGTGCACAGGAGCAGTCGAACCGTGGCACAGGGCCACCGAGCACCCATCATCTTGGCTTCGCCGTCCGGAGTACAAGTGGCGTTTCGGCTACTGCGTCGTGGTGATGGACGGGCGGTGGCTGAGCGAGGGCGAGGGTGGCGGCGGCCTTCCGTGCGGCGACCGGCGGGCGCGGCAGGCGAAGGAGCGCCGCACGATCGGGCTGAGCCCCGTCGCCGGCGACGGACACCAGGCGGAGACCGCGCAGCGCGCGCGACCATGCACACGGCCTCCGCCGAACGTGGCCGTGTTCGACTGCGTCCCTCTGCGGAGGGCGGTCCGGCGACCGCGGCCCGTTCGGCGACCGCGGTCCCTTCGGCGGACGCGGCCGCTGAGACACCGGCACATGTCGCGCGGCCTACGGCAGGACGGCGGACTGCTCGGCGAGGTGCCGCTTGAGCAGGTCCATGAACGGGCCGATGTGCTCGGTCAGGAAGAAGTGGCCGCCCAGACACCTCGAACTCGAAGCCGCCGTTCCTGCCTCCCCCGAACAGGCCTGCCGGGGAGGCCGCCTCCGGACGGTCCGGCGACAACCACGCAGCCGTCACACTCCTGTGGAACGCAATCCGTGACGTGGCCCGACTCGCCAGTTCCCGCGGCCTGCCCTCGCTGAGACGACTGGATCGCGCCCCGGCGACAGCTGGAGGCCGGGCACGCCTGCTTCTGCAAGACCTGCTGACGAGCCCACTCGACCGCCACCTCGAACGGGCTGTCCTCAACGCCCGGGTGACGGTCCGGCGTGCCGCGGGTGGTCCGTCCACGACGTCGACGTCCACTGAGCGACTACTGTCTTACGCCTGCTGACTTGACGGTGGCGGGTGTTACTTGTCGTCCGTGCCGGCTTTCCCGCTGATGGCCTCCTGGTAGACATCCGCGTAGGTGCGCGAGTCCTTGACCAGGTCGTCGCAGAAGGCGGCGACGTCGTTGCCGATGAGTTCCAGGACCCCCTTGCCGGCCGCGACGCCCTCCTCGAAGAAGTCGACGATTTGGGGGAGCAGGGGCCCGTCGGGCAGGTCGAGGGGTCCGACCTTGAAGAGGTACTTCTGCATCTCCTTGTAGACGATCCGGTAGTCCGGCGGGAGCGCCTTGACCCGAGCCACGTGTGCCCGCCACTGTTTCTTTCCCTCGATGATGTCCTGGATGCTCACGTCAGCCTCCCAGCCGGCTCAATTTCCTTGCGACGTTCCTGTTCAACTGCTCGCGCCACCGGTCGCGATAGGTCCGGGCCCCCTCTCCGCCGGCCAGCGCCGTGCAAAAGCCCGGGATGTCGTCGCCGAGGACCTCGTGGACGCTCTGTCCGTCCGCCGATGCTTCTTCGAGCAGTCCCAGGGCGGCGTCGAGGATCGGCATCAGGTTGCGGCCGGTGAAGCCCGCGTAGGGGAAGAGGTGACCCTTGATCTGTTCCCACGCCGCCCGGTAGTCGGCCGGCAACGCCTCTGCCCGGGCTTCGAACGCCTTCCATTCCCTGGTGAGATCGCTGCCTGTGATGGTCTCCCAGAAGTTCATCTCCCGCCCTCCCTGAGCCTGTCGATGCGTGATGAGACGTACTGCCATTTCGCCCAGAACGTCGCGAGCTCCTCGCGCCCGGCGTCGTTGAGCGCGTAGAACTTGCGTGGCGGGCCCACCTCGGACGGTCGTTTCGTGACCTGGACGAGTCCGTTCCTCTCCAGTCGCAGCAGGATGGTGTACACCGTCCCCTCGATGACGTCGGCGAAGCCGAGCTCGTTCAGCCGGCGCGTGATGGCGTACCCGTAGGTCTCTTCCCTGCCGATGATTTCGAGCACGCAGCCCTCGAGCGTGCCCTTCAGCATCTCCGTCAGGTCGTCCATCGCGGCTCCCATTCCGCCCTCCCGGTACTACGTAGTACCGAGTACCGCTATACGGTACCACCGAATAGCGTTTCGGGGTCAGGAACACATACCGTGCCCACCGCCCAGTATCCGTAGTGGCTGAGCAGCCGGGCCGAGCTCGTGCGCTGGTCAGCAGGGCAGGTCGAGGGTGACGGAGGCCCCGCGCCCGGTGTTCTCGGCGGAGGCGGTGCCGCCGTGGGCGGTGGCCACCGCGTGGACGAAGGCGAGCCCCAGTCCGGATCCCTCACTGGTGCGGCTGGCCTCGCCGCGGGCGAAGCGGTCGAACGCCCGGGGCAGGAACTCCGGTGGAAAGCCGGTCCCCTCGTCCGTGACGCACAGCCGCAGCCCGCTGTCCCGGACGGTGGCCGTGAGGCGGACGGCCCCCTGGCCGTGGCGGAGGGCGTTGTCGAGTAGGTTTCCGATCGCGGGCCGCAGCCACCGGGCGTCGACGTCGACGGTCGCGCGAGCGGTGTCGACGGTCACGGCGCGCCCGGCCCGTTCGGCGGTGCGCAGATGCGGGGCGACGGCGGCGGCGACGAGGTCGGAGAGTTCCACGGGGCCACGGGTGATGTGCTGGGTGCTGCCGAGTTCCTCCAGGTCCAGCAGCGCGTTGGTGAGGTCGATCAGGCGCTGGACCTCGGCATCCACGGAGCGCAGCGTCTCGGTGAGTTCCCCGGCCGAGCGCGGCCGGTGCAGGGCGACGTCGACCTCGGCCCGCAGCAGCGACAGCGGGGTGCGCAGCTCGTGGCTGGCGTCCGCGACGAACCGGCGCTCGCGTTCGGCGGACTCCTCGAGGCGGTCGAGCATGTGGTTGAGGGTGTGGCCGAGTCGGGTGATCTCGTCGTCGTGGTCGGCCGGCACGTCCAGGCGCAGGTTCTGGGCGCCGTCGGCGAGGGTGGCGGCTCCGCTGCGGTACCGCTCGACGGGGCGCAGGGCGGCGCGGGCGGTGCGGTAGCCGACGTAGGAGGCGGCGATCAGGGTCAGTCCGGACGCGATCGCCAGTTGGGCGAGGAGTTCGCGCAGCGCCTCGTCACGGTGGCCGCGCCGGACGGCGGCGATCACGATCCGGGTCTGCCCGTCCACCGTGACGCGTCTCGCCTGGAGCCGCAGGGTGCCGGGGGTGATCGGAAGCAGGGAACCGACGTCACGCCGGACCGTGGTGCCACGCGTGACGGCGCGGAGTTCGGCGGGGGTGAGCAGCGGCTGGTGGCCGAGCGAGTCGCTGGAGCGCAGGACGCGGCCGTGCGCGTCGAGGACCTGCTGGAGGCTGCCGCTGGGGCCGGGAGGGAGCCGGGTTCCGGCGCGCACCGCTTGGTCGAGACTGTGCCGGTAGGTGGTCAGGTCGTCGTTCAGCTGCTGGTCGAGGGCGGTCATGACCCGCCAGTAGACCAGTCCGGCCGCCCCTGTCAGCACCAGGGACATGGTGATGGAGACGGCCAGCACGAGGCGCGTGACGACGGGCGGCCGCCGGAACCACGGCCCCAGCCGGCCGGGCAGGGTCATGGGGTGCTCTCCAGGCGGTAGCCGCGTCCGCGCAGGGTCGTGATCGTCGTACGGTCGAAGGCGCGGTCGACCTTGGCGCGCACCTTGGAGACGTGGACGTCGATGGCGTTGCTGCGCAGGTCGGTCTCGCCGTCCCAGACCTCGTCGAGCAGCTGCAGGCGGGTGACCACGCGACCGGCGTTCTCCATCAGCACCCGCAGCACATCGAACTCGCGGCGGGAGAGGTCGAGTTCGGTCTCCCCGCGCCAGGCGCGCTGCTGCTCCGGGTCGAGGACGAGGTCGCCGACCTTCAGCCGCCGGGAGTGCTCGGGGCGGCGCCGGGATATCGCGCGCAGCCGGGCGAGCAGCTCCTCCATGGCGAACGGCTTGACCAGGTAGTCGTCGGCGCCGGCGTCAAGGCCGGCGACCCGTTCGCTGATGGCGGCGCGCGCGGTGAGCAGGATGACGGGGATGTCGATGCCTTCGTCGCGCAGTGTCCGGCACACCTCGACCCCGTCCATGCCCGGCAGCATGACGTCGAGGACCACGGCGTCCACGCGCGGAGCGCGGGCGGCGGCGAGCCCGGACGGTCCGTCGTAGTGGCCCTCGGCGGTGTGCCCGGATTCGGTGAGGTAGCGGACGACCAGGTCCGTGAGGCGGGTCTCGTCGTCGACGACCAGGTAGTGCATGGCGGCCAGGCTAACCGCACGCACCACCGGCGCGGGGCACCCGGGAGGCTTCATGGTCTGTTCATGTGACTTCCCTACCGTCGTTCACGTCGCGGTGTTCCGCGGACCGCGACCGGTCCGCCGGTCCCACGCGCCGGGACGGAAGGGACAGACATGCACGCACTGGTGCTCGCCGCACAGGGCATCGCCGGCCACATCGCGCCCATGGACCTGATGACCCGCGGCGGTCTCGACGTCATGGCGCTGCTGATCCTGGTCGGCTGGCTCTACCGGCGCCGCCCCAGCGCCCCGGCGATGCCTCTGGTGCTGGCCGCGCTGAACATCGGCCTGTTCGCCGCGATGAGCACGATCAGCGCCGGAAAGTTCCCGGCCGGGGTCGGCTTCGGCCTCTTCGGCATCCTCTCCCTGGTCCGCCTGCGCAGCGCGGCGTTCACCCTACGCGACGTCGCCTACACCTTCGTCACCCTGGTCATCGCCCTGTGCACCGGGCTGCCGCACCGGCAGATGTGGCTCGTCGCCGTACTGGACGCCGTTGTGCTGCTGGCGGTCCTGCTGGTGGACGACCCGAAGTCGTACGAGCCCCCGACCCGGACGGTCAAGCTCACCCTCGACCGGGTCTATCCGGAGCCCGCGCTCATCGCCCACGACGTGGCGCTCCGCTTCGGCCAGGCTCCCCTGTCCGTGGTCGTCGACGAGGTGGACTACGTCCGTGAGACCACCCGGGTCTCGGCCCGCTACCCCGTTCGGTCCGGTGAGTCGGAGGCCGCCCCGGACGCCGAGCCGCGCGAGCAGGTGATGGTGTCATGACCTCCGCGTCCTCCTTCGGCGCCGGTCTGGGTCTTGCGGCACTGCGCGGCGCGACGCTGGCCGAGGTCGACGCGGCAGCGGCCCTGCAGCACCGCACCGACCGCAAGTACCTCCTCCCCCTCGACCGCGCCCGCGACCTCGTCGCCCGGCTCGCCGACAGCCACCATGTCCTCGACCTGTCCGGCCGCCGTACGACGAGCTACCTCAGCACCTACTTCGACACCGAGCAGCTCGGTGCCTGGCGGGCCCACGTCCAGGGGCGCCGCCGCCGCTGGAAGGTCCGCACACGCCGGTACGCGGAGGACGGACTGTGCCGGGTGGAGGTGAAGACCAAGGACGGCCGCGGCGCCACGGTCAAGCACGCCCTCAAGGTCCCGGCCGCCGCGTACGGCGAACTCGACGCGCGGGCAGCCGAGTTCGTGGACGAGGTGCTGGCCGCGTCCGGCATTCCTGTCACGGCCAAGGAGCTGGCCCCCGCCGCAGAGGTCCGTTACGTCCGGGCGACCCTCGCCGACCTGGACCGCGGCACCCGCGTCACCCTCGACGGCGCACTCACCTGCCACCAGGGCGACCGCACCGCCGCGCTCGATGCCGGCCATGTGCTCGTCGAGACCAAGGGCGGGGTCCGGCCGGCCACGGCCGACCGGCTGCTGCTGGGCCTGGGCGGCAGGCCCGTCTCCCTCAGCAAGTACGTCGTCGGCCAGTCCCTGCTCACCCCGGGCCTCCCCGACAACGACGTACGCCGCCTCGTCCGCACCCACTTCACCACCGGGGCGCGTACGATACCGCTCTTCGAAAGGACCCCCGCCGCATGAACGTCCTGCGCGGCATCAGATGGCCGTACGCGGTCATCGCGCTGCTCGCCGTGGCCGCCGCCTCCTTCGGCCTGCTGCGACCGCAGCTGGCGGCCATCGGCTTCCCCGGGCTGAAACTCTCGGCGACCGACCGCATCAAGCAGAACCCGCCCCCGGCCCTCTTCACCGACGCCCAGATCGCCCCGGTCGGCAAGCTCGCCGACGCCCAGCGCGCGAAGGCCGACACGCTCTTCGCCCAGTGGAAGAAGGCGCACGGCGCCACCCGCGACGACAAGGCGTTCGCCGCGTGGGCCGCCCGGCAGATCCCCGCCCCGCCCACGGCGAAGCAGCGCACCGCCGAACTCCACCAGGTCCAGGCCCTCGCCAGGACCCGTACGGCCGCGGGGAAGAAGGCGGCCTCCTGGCTGGAGCTCAACGGCAAGAAGGACGTCTGGAAGCTCTACCTCCACGACCAGAGCGAGCTCGCCCCCGCCGCGCAGGGCACGGCGGAGAAGGCCGAGCTCAAGGCGGCCCTGAGTCTGGCCAAGACGGTCTGCGACCAACTGGCGGCCAAGGACAAGCAGCCGGCCCCCTATGTCCTGGACCCGACCCTGCGCCCGGAGAAGCACATCAAGCCCGGCACCAAGGGCCCGTACTCCTACCCCTCGCGACACGCCGCCCGTTCCGCCGCGGCCGTCACCCTCCTCGGTGCCCTCTCCCCGCACCGCGCCGAGGAATATCAGTGGATGCAGGACGAGGTCCTCTACTCCCGCCTCTACATGGCCGGACACGTCACCAGCGACCTCACCGCCGGCACCCTGCTCGGCGACCTGATCGGCGACTACGAACTCGCCGTCAGCGGACACTGACATCCCTGAACCCTTGGCGATCTGCCCGCCCCGCGCCTCACGTGGAGCCCGTTGCTTGCACTTCCGTCATCGGGTTGTCCGAGTTCCCCGTGTGGCAGGCGGGCGCCGTCAGCGATCCGCCTGGTCGAGGCGGGACGACGATACCGAAGGGGCCGCGGCCCTCGGCGACGGCCTCGGCGAGGTTGGCGAAGACGACCGTCAGCCACAGCCACAGGCTGATGACCCAGGTGAAGACGGCGGGATGGAGCAGCGCCGACAGGGTGGTCAGGACCGCCCCGACGGACACCACGAACAGGACAGGGTTGCGAACCAGGGCGCGCGGGTGCAGTTTGCGCAGCCCCTCGGGGGACGAGCGGACGAGCTGGACCGGTTCGAACAGCCCGCTCGGTGCGCGGCGTCTCCCCCTTCCCTCCGATCCGGACCGGGACGCGCGCTCGGGACGGGACGGGGGAGCCTGCTCGGGGGCGGCGGGAAGCATGGACACCTTCGTGTCTTGTCGGGGGAATCGGACGGAGGGGGAGGTCCGTGCGGTGCCGGGGTCCCGGCACCGCACGGCGGCGCACGGACGCCGGCGATGAGGCGACGACAGGCGTCCTGCGCGGGCGCGTGTCCCCTCGGACACACTCCGGACCGCCTTCGCGTCACCGCGGAGTGGGGACTCCACCCTTCGTGCGGGGCCACTGACGTCCGTGGCCCCGGCGGCGGCCGACAGCGAATCTAACGCCGCTCGCCGCCCCAACCGCTCGCCTGAGCAATGAATTTGCGGCACCCATACGGGCGCGGGCGTGAGCGCCGTCAAAGTCCCGTCAAACACGGCTGAGTAGCCATCAGGGAGACGTCAAGACGAGACACGGGTGGCTGAATCCGGTCGCAGACTGATCAGCAACGGGGACGGGCGACCGTCCGTGGTGGTGACGTTGGAGGGACCGTGGCTCTCACGGCCGGATCAGCGCAGGGTCCTCGGACCGAGCAAGGGGCACCGCCACGGACTGTGGTCGCCCAGCCCGGGGGCAGCCCCGGACTGCGAAGACGAGGGTATTCGCGACCGGCCGGACCGGGTCCGGGGCTGCGCCTGGGCAGCGAGCCGTGGCCGCTCTGCGCCGCCGCTTCGGGGCCACCGCGCCCGCGCGGCTGCGCCTTATGCGCGCGGCCACGCTCGTGCTCGCCACCGCAGTGACGGCGCTGCTGACCGTCGCCGGGCCGGCCGCGAACGGCACCTGGGACAGCGTGGCCGGACGGGACGCCCCGCGCACCACCAGCGCCTCCGACCTCGACCTGAACGACATGGACGCCCAGGCCGCCAACATCCTGCTGTCCAGCGGCGACGCCGGAAAGGGCCGCCTGTGGACGCCGTAAGACAAGGCGGTCGGCTTCTACGGCGATGCCCGTCGCTAGATCGCGCATGACCTGCGGACCCTCGCCGTCGCGGCCCAGGGGGACCGGGCCGACGAGAAGACCGTGGAGAACCTGACCGACGACTTCGCCGAGTACCAGGAGCTGATCGGCCGTGCCCTGCAGAACGACGGACACGCCGGTGGCAAGCCGGCCGCCCTGGCCGACTACCGCGCCCCCTGCTCGCGGTGATCCTCGGCGCGCAGATGCCGACCTCGTCGGCCGGGAACCTGCGCGGCGCCCGCCGTGACGCCTTCGACTCCGTCGTCGCCCGCGCCCGCGCCATCGCCTACGACGCCAACGCCGACGAGAGACGCTACCTCCTCGACCCCCCATCGCCGCGAGCAGTACGCGGAATCGTTCCTCGCCAAGTCGCAGAAGCTGTACGGCATCAAGGGCGCGACCCTCGACACGTACGACGACGGGCTGACCACCAGCCGGCGGGCGTACCGGTCCGATTTGTCACGTCAGAACAGCGTCAATGTCCTCGGGAGCGGCGCCAAGGATTCGCTAACACGCACCCCACCCGGCCCGCGGAAGGGCTTCCTTGGGAGCAGTCCCCCTCGACCACGGGGAGTTGAGCCAGTGAGCGGAGCGCGTCGGCGGCGATGAGTGACGTACGGCCCGGACGACTGAAGGTCTACCTCGGTGCGGCCCCGGGGGTCGGCAAGACCTACCGGATACTCGACGAGGGGCGACGCCGTGCCTCGCGCGGGGCGGACGTGGTGGTGGGCTTCGTGGAGTGCCACGGGCGTCCGCACACGGAGGCCATGATCGACGGCCTTGAGGTCGTCCCCCGCACGTCCTGCACGTATCGCGGCGGGGGCTTCGAGGAGATGGACCTGGCCGCGGTGCTGGCACGCCGCCCGCAGGTGGCGATCGTGGACGAGTTCGCCCACAGCAACGTCCCCGGTGACGGCCGCAACCCCAAGCGATGGCAGGACATCGAGGAACTCCTCGCCGCGGGCGTCGACGTCATCACCGCGGTGAACATCCAGCACCTGGAATCCCTCAACGACGTGGTGGAGAAGATCACCCACGTTCCGCAGCACGAGACCGTGCCCGACGAGGTGGTCCGCCGGGCCTGGCAGCTCGAGCTCGTGGACATGCCGCCCGAGGGACTGCGCCGCCGGATGGCGCACGGCAACATCTACGCCCCGGAGAAGATCGACGCGGCCCTGGCGAACTACTTCCGGCCCGGTAACCTGACCGCGCTGCGGCAGCTGGCCCTGTTGTGGGTGGCCGACCGGGTGGACGAGGCGCTGCAGGAGTACCGCTCGCAGCACGGCATCGGCGGGGTGTGGGAGACCCGGGAGCGTGTCGTCGTCGCTCTGACCGGTGGCCCCGAGGGCGACACGCTCATCCGGCGGGCCGCCCGGATCGCCGCCCGGTCGG
Source organism: Streptomyces sp. NPDC001135 (assembly GCF_053598395.1). Taxonomy (NCBI): domain Bacteria; kingdom Bacillati; phylum Actinomycetota; class Actinomycetes; order Kitasatosporales; family Streptomycetaceae; genus Streptomyces; species Streptomyces sp. NPDC001135. The sequence goes on from NZ_JBSFKD010000018.1 coordinate 47,586, forward strand.
CCGGCGGGGACCTGCTCGCCGTGCACGTTGCCCGCAGCGATGGTCTGGCCGGTGGTGTCTCGGCCGCCTCCCTCGCCCGGCAGCGCCGGCTGGTGGAGGATCTCGGCGGCAGCTACCACTCCGTCGTCGGTGACGACGTGGCCACCGGCCTGGTGGAGTTCGCCCGCGCCGAGAACGCCACCCAGCTCGTCCTCGGCACCAGCAGACGCGGTCGTCTACAGCGCTTCCTGACCGGGCCCGGCACGGGCGAGACCGTGACCGAGCTGTCCGGTGACATCGACGTCCACCGGGTCACCCACGAGCGGGCCGGGCGCGGCACCCTCCTGCCGTCCCGGCGCCGCACGCTCTCCACCGCCCGGCTGATCGCCGGACCGGTGGCCGGTCTCGTCCTGCCGATGCTGCTCACCGTTGTGCTGGCGCAGGTGCGCGGGGCACTGGACCTGACCAGTGAGGCGCTGCTGTTCCTGCTCGCGGTCGTGGGTGTTGCCTGCATAGGCGGGGTCGCGTCGGCGGTGATCGCGTCGGTGACGGCGTCCCTGCTCCTGAACTACTGGTTCATCCCGCCCATCGGCGCCTTCACCTTGGGCGACCCGAACGCGCTGCTCGCCCTCGGGGTGTTCGCGGTCGTCGCGGCCATCGTGGCCGGGGTCGTCGACCGCTCGCTGCGGCTGTCCCGGCGCTCGGCCCGGGCCACCGCCGAAGCCGAGACCATGTCGTCCCTCGCCGGCACCATCGTGCGCGGGGAGGCGACGATCCCGGCCCTGCTGGAGCGCACCCGCGAGACCTTCGGCATGGAATCGGTGGAGTTGGCGGACGCGCCGTCGGATACCGAGGGGGCCACATCGGTACCGGCCGGTCCGGGCGCGTACCTGGTGCTGCGCGGCCGTACCCTCTCCTCCTCCGAGCGGCGGGTGCTGGCCGCGTTCGCCGCGCACGTCGGCTCGGCGGTGGAGCGGGCCCGGCTGGCCGAGGCGGCGGCCGAGGTGGAGCCGGTACGGGCCGCAGACCGGCTGCGTACGGCGCTCCTGCGGGCCGTCGGCCACGACCTGCGTACCCCGCTCGCCGCGGGCTGGGCCGCCGTCACCTCCCTGCGCAGCCCAGATGTCGAGTTCACACCGGAAGACCGTGACGAACTCCTCGCCACCGCCGACGAGTCCATGGCCAAGCTCAACCGCCTCGTGGAGAACCTCCTCGACCTCAGCCGCCTGGAGGCCGGCGCCCTCACCCTGAACCTGCGCCCCACCTCCCTGGACGAGGTTCTGCCGATGGCGCTCGCGGACGTGCCGGGGGTCGAGGCGGCGGACGTCGAGAAGATCCCGGCGGTGCTCGCCGACCCGCCGCTGCTGGAGCGGGTGATCGCCAACCTCGCCTCCAACGCCGTCCGCCACACCCCGCGGGGGCACAAGGTGCTGGTCACCGCCAGCGCCCTGGCGGGACGCGTCGAACTGCGCGTGGTCGACCGGGGCCCCGGACTCCCGCAGACCGGCCGGGAACGGATCTTCGAACCCTTCCAGCGGCTCGGCGACAACGACAACACCACCGGACTCGGCCTCGGACTGGCCCTTGCCCGGGGCCTGACCGAGGCGATGAACGGCACCCTCACTCCCGAGGACACCCCCGGCGGCGGCCTGACCATGGTCGTGTCGCTGCCGTTCGCGGAGCAGCCCGTAGGGGCCGGATCCACCGAGCGGAGCGCAGGAGGCGCACGATGAGTACACGCATGCAGACACATGGAGACCGCACCGCACACACCCCGCCCGCACCTGGCCTCTGCGGGACCGGCTCGCCCTGACCACGGGCCCGGCACCGCCATGGCCACGGCGACGGTCACGCACGCCACGGCCGAGCAGGCAGCCCCTCGGCCGATGGTGTCCCCGACCAGGTCGCCGACCGGTTGCGCCTGCCCGGTCCGCCGTCCGCGCGGCTGGACGGGCCACGCCGAACTCAGTCCTCGATGGCCTGGTAGAGCGTGGTCCAGAAGTCGAGCATGAGGTGCACCGGGTCCGGGACGGACGCTCCGACCTGGGTGAGCAGGATCCCGGTGATCCCGTTGACCGGGTCGGCGTAGGTCGAGGCGCCGCTTCCGCCGTCCCAGCCGAACTGGCCGACGGGCGCGTAGTCACCGCGGTAGGTGCGCACCGCCATTCCGAAGCCCCAGCCGCCGTGCTGACCCTGACCGAACGACACATGGACGTTCTCGGTGGCCAGGGCGGTCCGGGCGGCCTGCTGCTCGGGCGTGAGGCGGTTGGTGGTCATCAGCTCGACGGCGGACCGGGACAGGATCCGCTCGCCCCCGTGCATCCCGTGGTTCAGCAGCATCCGGAAGTAGGCGTGGTAGTCGTCCGCGGTGGAGACCAGCCCCCCGCCGCCACCGGGGAACGCCGGAGGCTTGCTCCAGCGGCCCCCCTCGGACTCGTCCCAGACGGTGAACTCCCCGGTCCCCGGGTCGGGGGCGTAGAGAGTCGGCAGCCGGTCGATCTTGCCGGCGGGCACATGGAACCCGGTGTCCTTCATGCCCAGCGGCTCGAAGATGCGCTCGTGCAGGAACGACTCGAACGACTGGCCGGTGACCCTGGCGACGAGCACGCCGACCAGGTCGCTGCTGATGTGGTACTGCCAGCGCTCACCGGGCTGATACATCAGCGGAAGCGCGCCCAGGCGGCGCATCCACTCGTCCGGCTCGGGCATCGGCACCGGCAGATTGGGCGTGAGCCCCTGCTCGAAGACCGCGTTCATGATCGGGGTGCCCAGCGACGTCATATCCATGCCGAGCCCGAACGTGGAGGTCAGCACGTCCCGTACGGTGATCGGGCGGCGCGCCGGCACGGTGTCGTCCAGCGGGCCGTCGATCCGCTTGAGCACCCGGCGGTCCGCCAGCTCCGGCAGCCACGGCTCCACCGGGTCGTCGAGGCGCAGTCTGCACTCGTCGAGCAGGACCATCGCCGCCGCCACCGTGAGCGGCTTGGACGTCGAGGCCATCCGGAAGATCGTGTCCCGGCGCATCGGCGCGCCACCGTCGTGGCGCATCGTCCCCACCGTTTCGACGTGCGTCTCCGCGCCCCGGCTGAACAGGGCGACGAGTCCGGGAATCTTCCCGGTCTCCACATGCCGTGCCAGCACGTCGCGGATTCTGCGCAGCCCTGTTTCGGAGAAGCCGCTGTGCTGCTCGGTGAGGGTGACGGACATGGGTTGTGTGCTCCTTTGAATGAACTGACGAATGAACGCGCTGATGAACGGACGAACCGGGGGCGGTCGCGGCCCCCATCGGCGCCGAGGTGTCCGGACTGCTCAGATCGGGAGAGCGGACTGCGGGCAGCCGAGCCGGTCGGCGATCACATCCAGCACTCGTCGCAGATCGCGTGACATGCGGGCGCGCAGGCCGATTTCGGCGATCCCGGCCGCGAACCCCGGATGGTCGGGGAGGACTCGGTGGACGCGATGGGTCACCCGGGTGCCCGCGGGGCAGGCGGTGACGGCGTGCACCCCGGCGTACCAGCTCTGCACCGCCACCCTGGACCGGTCCCGGTCCACCTGGACCTCCACCGGCTCCACCGGCCCGGCGAGTTCGGCGCGGTAGGCGTCGGCGCCGGACCCGGTCACGACGGTCATCGCGCCCTGCCGTGCGGCCGAAGCCCTGGCCAGCACCAGCAGGTTGTCATCGCCGACCCGGCCCTCGGTGACGGTGAGCAGGAGCGCGGCCACCGCGGGGACGGGTGCGGCGAGCGTCCCGTGTACTTCCCATCGGGCGGGCAGCGCGTCCAGTTCGGCGAGCAGCGAAGGCGTCGTGTGCATGGCGAACAGCCTCTACGCGGTTGCCTGTCCGGGACAGCCAAGCCGCGCCTGCCGGGACGCGGGACCTCCCACAGATACCCGGCTGACCTGCGCTGTCACTCCTGCGGACGACTGCTGCGCGGGTGTCCCGGGACGGGACGGGACACCCATGCCAGACCTGGGACAGGCTCAGGACACCCGGGCCAGACCCGAACGCGCCGCGCACGCGAGGTAGGTGACGCCGTGTTCGGTGGCGATGTCCAGCGCCGTCCGGAAGTGCCGCCGCGCGGCGTCCCGGTCGCCCATGGCCAGGCATGCCTCCGCGTAGGGGAGGAGGCTGCGGACCATCCGGTGCGGCTCACCGGTCCGTTCGAGAATGCGGAGGGCCTCGGCGTGCCTGGCCGTCGCCTCCTCGGCCCGACCGAGGTGGCGCAGGGCGACGGCGGTGTCCGTGAGGCTGGCCGCTTCGAAGACGGGGTGGCGTGTGGCCCGGTTGAGCGCGACGGCCTGCTCGGCGCAGTCGAGGGCGGTGCGGACGTCGCCCAGGCCGAGTGCCGCCCGGCCGAGCACGTCCAGGCACATGCGCTCCTTCTGCCGGTCCAGCCCACGCGCGGTCTCGATCACCTCCGAGACGACCCGGTGGGCCTCGCCGTGCTTCCCCGACTGCACCAAGGCCTGGCCGAGACCGGTGCACACCTGCACGCGGGCCGCGGCCTCCTGGGGCGGCAGGAGTGCCGTTGCCTGGCGCAGGAGTTCGACGGCGGATTCGGCGTCGGCGACGTACAGCCGGATCTCCGCCAACTGCAGGAGGGTGATGGCCTCGCCGACGATGTCGCCCTCAGCGGCCATCAGCACGCGGGCGGCCTCCAGCTCCGGCACCGCCTCTTCCAGCCGGCCCTCGCGCATCAGCGCGGCGCCGAGCAGGTACCGGTGCGAGGCGAGCACACGGCGCTCGCCGAGCCTTTCGGCGGCGGGCATGCTGACTTCGAGCCCGCGGCGCAGCTGCGCCGTGCCCCCGCGTCGCGCGTGGGAGATCAGGGCGAGCTGTCCGAGCCCGACCGCCGGCGCGTCGACGCCCAGCTCCACGGCGAGCGAGAACGTCGCGGCGAGGTTGAACCACTCGGTGTCCATCCAGTCGACAGCTGTGTCGTGGTCGGCGAGGCCAGGAAGGGCGGGAGGCGGCTGCGACACGACGACCGGCAGCGGGATGACGACCTCGACCAGCTCTTTCACGGCCAGCATGCCGCTCAGGTAGTAGTCGCCCAGCCGGGCGATCGCCGGTACGGGGTCGGCTGCGGCGTCGTCGGCGCGGGCGGCCTGCCGCAGCAGGTCGTGCATCCGGTAGCGTCCCGCCGCAGGCTCCTGGACCAGGTGGACGTCCACCAGTTCCTCCAGCAGGGAACGGGCGTTGGCCAGCGGAATCCCGGCCAGGGCGGCCGCGCCGTACGCGTCGATGTCCTCGCCCGGCACCAGCCCCAACAGGCCGAACATCCGCCGCTGGGCGGGATCGAGCTGCCGCAGCGACATCTCGAACACGTCCGCCACCGCCAACTCGCCCTCGCGCAGCCGTTCCACCAGGGTGTCGAGCGTCCACGAGGGCCGGTGCCGCAGCCGCGCGGCGGCCACCCGAATGGCCAGCGGCAGGTTCCCGCATCGGCGCAGCACCTCGCCGACGTCACCGGGCCGGGACCCGCCCGCGGAGGCGACGAACAGCTCCGCCGCCTCCCGGGGCGGCAGGACGTCCAGTGAGATGGGCTGGACACCGTCCAGCTCCACCATCCGCCGGCGGCTGGTGATCACCACGAAGCTCTGGCCGGCGCCGGGCAGCAGATCCCGCACGTGATCGGCATCGGCGGCGTTGTCCAGCAGCACGATCGCGCGCCGCGTCGCCAACTCCGACCGCCACAGCGCAGCCCGCTCGGCGACCCCGTCCGGAATCCTGCCGGGCGGCACCCCGAGCGCGGCCAGCAGTACACGCAGCGCCTCCGCGGGCTCGACGCGCTCCCGGCCAGGGGTGAACCCGTGCAGGTCCAGGTAGAGCTGGCCACCCGGGAAGTCGGCGGTCAGCTGATGCGCGGCGTGTACGGCCAACGCGGACTTGCCCACCCCGCCCATGCCGTCGATCGCCACCACCGACGTGTTCCGCGCGGCGCCGAGGAGGGCCTCCAACTCCGCCCGGCGCCCGGTGAAGGCGGTGATGTCGTGTGGCAGGTCGTTGCGCACGGGCGCGGTGACGGCCTGGCTCGTCCGGGGCCCGTCCTTGGCCCGCTCCCACACCTCACGCAGGGGCCTGGGGTCACGACCGGCCGCCTTGCAGAGCGCCACCACCGTCGGCCAGGGCGGAACGGCCTGGCCGGAGAAGTAGCGCGACAGCGAGGAACTGCTGACGCGGACGTCGCGGGCGAGCTCGCGCAGGCTCCGTCCGGTCAGGTCACGCAGCTGCCGTAGCCGCTCCGTCAACTCCTCACGCATTTCCGGCCTTTCTCTGGATCCACGCGCTGATCCTAGGCTGACTGAAATGCGCCGGCTCGAACTGAAGTGATTTCCCCTCGGTCCTCAGCGGCATCACTCCAGTCCGGACGCCTTGAACAGGGCCAGCGCGGTCTCGCGGTCCCTGCGGGCCGAGAGGCGCCGCAGCGCGGTCTGCCCACACAGCAGCAGACCGTCGTCCGCGGCCTTCCGGGCGGCGGTCTCGAAGCGGTGCCACACGTCCGGGTTGTTCACCAGGAGGACGGGATCGATCACGACGCGCGCGCCGAACGCGTCACGCGGTACGAGCCGTTGGGAGACGCCGTCCAGGCAGCGCACGGACACAGACCTCGGTGGCACCTTCCACCACGTGGTCGGCGACGACATAGCGGCCGCCCTGCTCGACTTCGCCCGCGGCGTCAACGCCACCCAGATCGTGCTGGGCGTCTCGCGCCGTCGCAGCTGGCAGTACGTCTTCGGGCCAGGGGTCGGCGCCACGGTGGCCGTGGAGTCCGGTCCGGACCTCGACGTGCACCTCATCACGCACGACGAGGCGGGCAAGGGCCGTGGACTGCCGGTGGCGCGCGGCGCCCGCCTCGGACGCTCCCGGGTCATCTGGGGCTGGGCCGTCGGCGTGCTCGGCCCTGCCGTGCTCACCTGGCTTCTCACCAGTGCCGTGCCGGACGTCGGCCTCGCCAACGACATGCTGCTGTTCCTGACCCTGACGGTGGCAGCGGCCCTGCTGGGCGGCCTCTTCCCCGCGCTGGCCTCCGCGGTGGTCGGCTCCCTGCCGCTCAACTGGCACTTCACCCCGCCCGTCCACACCCTGACGATCGCCGACCCGAAGAACATCGTCGCCATCGCGATCTTCGTCGGGGTCGCCGTGTCCGTGGCCTCGGTCGTGGACCTCGCCGCCCGCCGCACCCATCTAGCCGCCCGGCTGCGCGCCGAGTCGGAGATCCTCTCCTTCCTCGCGGGCAACGTCCTGCGCGGTGAGACCGCTCTGGAGGCGCTGTTGGAACGGGTCCGGGAATACCTTCGGCATGGAGTCGGTGGCCCTGCTCGAACGGACCGGTGAGACCGCGCCCTGGACCTGCGCCGGCAGCGTGGGACCCGAGCCCGCCGAGGTTCCGGAGGACGCGGATGTCGACGTACCGGTCGGCGACCACACGGCCCTCTCCCTGCGCGGCCGCGTCCTGCCCGCGGCCGACCGCCGCGTGCTGGCCGCGTTCGCCGCGCAGGCCGCCGTCGTCCTGGACCGTCAACGGCTGCAGCGCGAAGCCGATCGCGCCAAGGAACTGGCCGAGGGCAACCGCATCCGCACCGCCCTGCTGGCCGCCGTCAGCCACGACCTGCGCACCCCGCTCGCCGGCATCAAGGCCGCGGTGACCTCGCTCAGGTCGGACGACGTCGAATGGTCCGAACAGGACCGGGCGGAGCTGCTGCAGGCCATCGAGGAGGGCGCCGACCGCCTCGACCACCTCGTCGGCAACCTCCTCGACATGTCCCGCCCGCAGACCGGCACCGTCACCCCCATCATCCGCGAGAGCGACCTCGACGAGGTCGTGCCCATGGCGCTGGGCGGGGTGCCGGAGGACAGCGTGGACCTGGACATCCCCGAGACCCTGCCCATGGTGTGGGTCGACCGGGGCCTGCTGGAGCGGGCCGTCGCCAACGCCGTCGAGAACGCGGTCAAACACAGTCCGCCGGGAGAGCGGGTGCTGGTGTCCGCGAGCGCCCCGGCCGACCGGGTCGAACTGCGGGTCGTGGACCGCGGGCCGGTGTTCCGGACGAGACCAAGGAGCCACCACCGCGTCCTGGGCGGCCGGCGCGACCTCCGCGGGGATGCCGGCCCGCCGGCGCCGACCGTCGTCATGTGTCCATTCCCCGGGCAGGAACAGAGCCCACTCCCACGAGCACGGCCACCCCCTGCCAGGCGCGGTGCCCCACTTGGCAAACGACACGCCGTCAACGACCCACATCTCAGGCTGATCGCCTCGCACAACCGCTCGGCGATCCGCCACCATCTGGTGATCAACAGGATCATCCAACGACTGAGAGGTTGCTCCAGCGCATTCAGGCCGTCGCCGAGCCTGCGGGCGGCATCGACTGGGACATCGGCATCGACCCCGCGTCGATCCGCGCCCAACAGCACGCCGCCGGGCCAGTCGACATCGTCGTCAGCCGCTCGGCCTGGGCGAGCCCGCGCCGGGCGGCGGGGGCCAGGCGGCCGGCCAAGTGGCGACCCGAGCCGTCGGCCCCAGACTCCGTCAGGGCGCCCCTGGCGGCGCCACGCCCGTGGCCGGGCCGGGCTCGGCTTCCTGTGGAAACAGCTGGTGGAAGTGACGGCAACCGGGCCACACTGATGACTTTGTGTCGAGGTTATTTGACTCTCAGTAATTGATATGTCGAAATCGGAGCCGAGGGCTGCTGCGTCGCGAGAAGAGGGAATTCCGCCCATGGCTGTCGTACCGACGTATCCCGGCATCTACATCGATGAAGTGAAGAGCGGTACGCGGACCGTCGTCGCCGTGCCGTCCTCGATCACCGCGTTCGTCGGCTACACCCAGCGTGGACCTGAGCACCGGGCGACGCGGATCTCCAGTTTCGGCGACTACGAACGCGACTTCGGCGGACTCGACCAGGACAGCGAACTGAGCTACGCGATTCACCAGTTCTTCGTCAACGGCGGCTCCGACGCCTATGTGGTCAGGGTACCGAAGCCCGATGCGGCGCCCGCAAAGGTCTCCGTGCGCAGCGGCACCGAGAACGGCGCCAAGGGCTCCCTGGACATCACCGCTCTCAGCCCGGGCGCCTGGGCCAACGACGTGGTGATCGAGGTCGACTACGACCAGATCCCCGCGGCGGACACCAAGTCGTTCAATCTGACGGTCACCGACCTGGCGACCGGTGCCACCGAGCGCTTCCGGGGCGTGAGCGTGGATCCGGCCAGTGGCCGGTTCGCGCAAGCGGTGCTGGCGGACCCTGACAACGGATCGCGCATGGTGCGAGTGAACGTCGTGGAGGGTGCCGCCCGGCCCATGGCCACCGGAACGCCGGGTGGTGACATCGATCTGTCGGCTCTGAAGAACGACAAGAACTTCACGCTCAAGGTCATCAGCGATCCCGCGGTGGGAGCGGCAGGCGGCGACTCGGTCGTCGTCATCGGCCAGGGAGAGCCGGTCCCCACGTCGGTCGCGGGCCTGTGCTCCCTGCTCGAACGCAAGATCAACGCGGTGTTGTCCACCCAGCGCGCAGGCACCCGAGTCCGTTGTGTGTCCTCGCCCGGCGGCGGCGGGATCCGGGTCGTGAGCGACTTCGATCCCGACCTGGTACCCGACGGCGTCGACGCCGTGATCACCTTTGCCGAGGGTGACGGCGCCAGCATCCTGCCGCTGCTCAAACTGGACTCGGCCAAGGCCAACGTCGGCCGCTACCGACTCGGCAAGGGCCGTTCGGTCAAGGCCCAGACTGCTTCGGCGGCCGGTTCGGACGGTACCCGGTTGCCCGGTGCCAAGGAGCTTGTCGGGGACGAGCACGCGTTCACCGGCATCCATGCACTCGACCGGGTCGATCTGTTCACGATCCTCAGTATCCCGGACGCCACCCGGGCCAAGCCGTCGGACCCCCATGCGTTGGATCCCGGTGTGGGGGATCCGAACGCCGTCTTCACCGCCGCCATGCAGCTGTGCGCCAAGCGCCGGGCGATGCTGATCGTGGATCCGCCGCCGACGGTGCGCGACGTCGACGGGGCGCTGGACTGGATCAGCTCCGGCCTGACCGCCAAGGGCCCCGACGCCACCGCCTACTTCCCCCGGCTGCGCATCCCCGACCCACTCAATGGATTCCGGCTCCGTACCGTCGCGCCCAGCGGCACTGTCGCCGGCCTGTGGGCCCGTACGGACGCCGCGCGAGGCCCCTGGAAGGCCCCCGCCGGCACCGAAGCCAGACTCCTGGGCGCCGGAGGCCTGGACTGCCCGCTCACGGACGCGGAGAACGGCGTCCTCAACCCGCTGGGCCTCAACTGCCTGCGAACCCTCCCGGTCTACGGCAGCGTCAGCTGGGGCGCGCGCACACTCGACGGTGCCGATGCCATGGCCAGCGAATGGAAGTACCTGCCGGTGCGCAGACTGGCCAAGGTCATCGAGGAGAGTGCCTTCCGCGGAACCCAATGGGCCGTGTTCGAGCCCAACGACGAACCGCTGTGGTCGCAGTTGCGCCTCAACCTCACCTCCTTCATGCACGAACTGTTCCGCCAGGGAGCCTTCCAGGGGACGACACCCCGCGAGGCGTACGTCGTCAAGTGCGATGCCCAGACCACCACCCAGGACGACATCGACCGCGGGATCGTGAACGTCCTCCTGGGGTTCGCCCCGCTCAAGCCCGCCGAGTTCGTCTTCATCCGCATCCAGCAGCTGACCGGTCAGACGCAGGGCTGAGAGGTTCGTCATGCCTTCCTTCACCGTCAACTCCAACCGCTTCGACCCGTACAAGAACTTCAAGTTCCGGGTTCGCTGGGACGGCCGGTATGTCGCCGGGGTCAGCAAGGTCAGCGCCCTGAAGCGCACCACCGAGGTGGTCAAGCACCGCGACGGCGGAGACCCGAGCACCAGCCGGAAGACCCCGGGACGCACCGAGTTCGAGGCGATCACACTGGAACGTGGGGTCACGCACGACTCCGCGTTCGAGCAATGGGCCAACAAGGTGTGGAACTTCGGATCCGCGCTCGGTGCCGAGAGCTCGCTCAGGGACTTCCGCAAGGACCTGGTGATCGAGGTCTACAACGAGGCCGGTCAACTGGCGCTCAGCTACAAGGTGTTCCGCGCCTGGGTCTCGGAGTTCCAGGCGCTGCCGGATCTCGACGCCAACGCCAATGCGGTGGCCATTCAGCATCTCAAGTTGGAGAACGAGGGATGGGAGCGCGACTACGAGGTGGTCGAGCCCGCGGAGCCGTCGTTCGTCGAACCGTAGGCATGTGATGGACGAAGCCCGGATCCTCGATGTGTGGAGTCAGGGGCGAACGCGCCCCGAGGCCAGGCGGCTCCTGCTGCTCGCGGCCTCACAGCCCGACCGAACCCGGGAGGAGCTGGCCAGGCTGAGCGTCGGACGGTGCAACGAACTGCTCCTGCGGGACCGGCTGACCACCTTCGGCTGCCGGTTCGACGGCGAGGTCCGTTGCCCCGCCTGTGGCGAGCGCCTGGAAGTCAGCCTCGATCCAAGGGAGTTGCTCGGCCCGGACGAGCCGGGGGAAGAGCCGGCTGACGCCGTGTGCCGACTCCGCCTCGGCGACGCCGTCCTCCGGTTCAGAGTGCCCACCGTCGGTGACATCGAGCAGGCGGCTGCCTGCCCGGATACCGACTCGGCCGCCCGGGTACTGTGGCACGCCTGCCTGTCCGCCGACGGGTTCGGCGCCGAGTACGACCGAGTGCGGGACACGATCCCCGAGGCCGAGCTCGTCCAGGCACTCGACGCCGAACTGCGCCGCCTCGACGGACGCGCCGACCTGCGCATCCGGACCGACTGCCCGGACTGCGGAGGCACCTTCGAAGCGACTGTGGACCCCGCGTCGCTGTACTGGGAGGAGATCGAGGACCGCGCACGGCAGCTGCTGATGGACGTGCACCGGCTCGCAGCCGTCTACGGCTGGAGCGAACGCGAATGCCTCAGCCTCGATCCGCTGCGTCGTGCCGGCTATCTGGAGCTGATCGGATGAGCGGTTTCCTCCAAGCCCTGGCACGGCTGGCCGTCGGAGAGGCGATCACGGTACGGCCGAGGCCGAGAGCGCGGTTCGAACCGGGCGCCGGCCCCGTTCTCGGGCCGTACGCCCTGACCGACCGGCAGCCCGGCTCCGCGACCGCGCACCCCCCGACGGGAGCCGGCCACGCCGGTGGCCCGCCCCTCGGCCTTCCTGCCCCGCCAGGCACCGGCCCCGGCGAGTCCTGGGCCGTGCCCTCGACCCCCGACTCCACGCCTCCAGCGCCCCTTCCGGCCGGTCCCCGACCATCACCTCTCACCGGTCCAGGGCGGGACACACCTGCCGCGGACCCGCCTGCCCACGACCCCCAGGGCGGGAGCCCGGCCGCGGTGACCGCGGCGGTGTCGCCCCAGAAGGGGCAGACCGGCGCCGACACCCCCGGCCGTCCTGCCGACGCGCCGGGTGCCCGACCGGGCCGGCCGGCCGGGTCTGCCCGCGTGCAGGACACGGCCGTACGCCCCACACCCCCGGCCGACCCGGTGCGGCACCCACGCCCGGTCACCGCAACACCCCTGGCCGTCACGGGACATGGGGCCGGACGACCTGTCGTATCCGGGCCGGACGCGGAACATGACGGAGGGTCTGCCCCTGCCGGCCCCGACGGACTCCACGTTGTCGGCCGGCCCGACGGACATGGGAGCGAAGGGCTCGACAGGGCCCACGAGCCCGAGAGCCGCACCCGGGGCTCCGCGGCTGCGGCGGGTGCAGAACGAGCGGTGGCCCTCCCCGGCGGCGTCGGCCGTCGGACCCCGCCCGCGCCCCCGGCATCCCGTGCGGCGACCGTCCCGGCCGCCGACACGGCCCGTACGGAACCGTCAGCGTCACCACCGCCGGTCGTCGTGTCCGTCGGCCGGATCGAGATCCATGCCGTCACCCGGCCCACCCCACCGTCAGCCCCTGCCGCCCCACCGGAGCGTGCGTCGACGGCGCCCGCCCTCGACCGGTACCTGGCACGACTGGAGGGCGGCGCTTGAGCACCGGCTTCGCCCTCGCCGCCGTCACCGCCGTGCTCCGCAACCGGCTGACCCAGCACCTCGCCGCGGCCCAGCTGTCCGGACCCGCCGCCAATGTGACGGTGACCGCTGTGCCGCCGGACCGGATCACCGTCGGCAGCAATGAAGTGGCCCAGCTCAACGTCTTCCTCCACCAGGTCACCCCGAACCCGGCGTGGCGCGGCGCGGGACTTCCCGCGGCCGACTCCGCCGGATCACCGATGGACGCCCCGCCACTCGGCCTGGACCTGCACTATCTGTTGACGCCGTACGGAGCGGACATGTACGCCGGAGAGATCATCCTCGGCCACGCGCTGCGGGCCCTGCACGACGAGCCCGTGCTCAGCCGCGAGGTGATCAGGAACGCGCTGGACCCGGTCGGCCAGGACCCCTCGCTGCCCCCGGAGTTGGGGCAGGCGGGACTCGCCGACCAGGTGGATCTCATCCGTATCACGCCGGCCGCGATGACACCCGACGAGGTGTCCAAGCTGTGGTCGGCGACGCAGGCCCACTACCGGCTCACCGCCGCCTTCACGGCGGGCGCGGTCCTCATCGACAGCAGACGGCCACGCCGCCGCGCACTGCCGGTGGCCGAGCCGGTGGCCGGCACCAGCCGGGCTCAGCTGCCGCCCGTGCTCGATGCCGTGGAGAACGTCACGGAGGGAGCCCCGATCACCCCTGGCAGCACCGTGGTGCTCGTCGGAAGGGGATTCGGTGTCCCGGGCGTGGTGTCGGTGGGCGGGTTCGAACACGCGCTGACGGCGGACCAGGTCGAGGAGTCCGGCATCACCCTCGCTCTGCGGGACATCGCGCCACAGCTGAGGGCCGGGGTGGTTCCCGTGCAGGTCCGCATCGACGTCCCGGCCGGCGGGCCGCCCTCGGACACCGACCAGGGCCGGTTCCTCCCGTACCCCTCGAACAGCGTCGCCTTCGTCCTTGTGCCGGTCATCACCGCCACCGTACGGATCTCGGCGACCGAGTCGGTGAACGGACGGCCGGTGGCCTCGGGCACCGTCGACGTGTCCGTCCAGCCCCCCGTGACCGCGATCCAGCGGGTGAGCCTGCTGGTCAACGAGATCGGCCCGCCCACCGGGCGCCCGGCGTACCGGACCGCGCTGGACGCTCCGCCGGACAACGGCGTACAGGCCGGATCGACCGACTCCACGGCGATCTCCTTTCCGTTCCAGCGCGTTCCCCGGGGCCGCTACGTCGTACGACTCTCGGTCGACGGCGCAGAGAGCCCGCTCACCCGGGACGCGTCCGGCCGGTACACCGAACCAGGGGTGGAACTGTGACCATGGACTGGGTGACGGCCAACCAGCGCCTGCTCGCCGCCGAGATCACCCTGATCGAGGCACGGCTGCGCCGGCACCTCGGCCTCCTCGGCGAGGACGACCCCGAACTGCGGCAGGCGCAGCGCACACGGGGCGACGCCGCTGCCGAGCTCCGTGGCCAGGCGGCCCTGGACGCGGTGGAGCGGCACTTCCGGCTCGGCCCGTTCGAGCGGGACGTGCTGGTGCTCACCGCGGCCGATCAACTGGACGCGCGGATCGGCGCACTGTGCTCCCTGGCCAACGGCGGTGCCCACGACCGCCCGACGTTCGCGCTCGCGCTCGCCGCGCTCGACGACGCGCACTGGAGCGCGCTGACGCCGGATGCGCCGTTGCGGGCCTGGCCACTGCTGGAAGTGGGGGACGGTCGGCTGACGGAGGCCCCGCTGCGGATCGAGGAGCGCGTCCTGCACCATCTGCTGGGCGTGTCGGAGCTGGACCGGCGGCTGTGCCCCTACGCCCGGCCGGTTCAGGCGCCCACCGTGCCGCTGCCCGAGACTCTCGCCTCGGTCGTCGGCGAGGTGCGCGACGCCTGGGCGCCCCAGCGGCACGGCCCGCCACCCGCCGTCGTCCTGCACGGACCCGAGCCCCGGGACATCGCCGCGGTGGTGGCCGTCGCGGCTGACGGCCTGCCGGTGTACGCCCTGGACGCCACGGACCTCCCGGCGGACGTCGCCGACCGTGACACCCTGGCCCGGCTCTGGACCCGGGAGGCGGGACTCGACGGAGCGCTGCTGGTGGTGGACTGTCACGGCGGCGACGTGCCGGAACGGCGCGCCGTCGTCTCGTGGGCCGCCCGCGTCACCGTTCCCGTCGTCATCGCGGCACCGGACCCGATGCCCGTACCCCGCGCCGCCGTTCAGATCCCCGTGCGACGTCCGCCGCGCGCGGAGCAGCGCGCCCTGTGGCGGTCCGTGCTCGACGCATCCGGCGCACCCGACGAGAGCCTGATCCGGCGTATCGACGAGGCAACCACACAGTTCGACATGGGCTACACCGACATCGTCGAGCTGGCCGGGGACGCCGCGGCGGCGCCCCGGACGCTGTGGGACCTCTGCCGCACCCGGTCCAGGACCCGGCTGGGCGATCTTGCCCAGCACATCGAACCACGGGCCCGCTGGGCACACCTCAGACTCCCGGCCGGGCAGACCTCGATCCTGCGGGACATCGCGGCCGAGGTTCGCGGCCGGGCCAAGGTGCACCACCAGTGGGGATTCGCCCAGGAGTCCGCGCGAGGGCTCGGGGTCAGCGCGCTGTTCGCCGGCCCCTCCGGCACGGGCAAGACGCTCGCAGCCGAGGTCATCGCGACCGACCTGGGCCTCGACCTGTACCGGATCGATCTGTCGGCCGTGGTCAGCAAGTACATCGGCGAGACGGAGAAGAACCTGCGCGCGGTCTTCGACGCGGCCGACAAGGGTGGGGCCGTGCTCCTCTTCGACGAGGCCGACGCCCTGTTCGGCAAGCGGACCGAAGTGCGCGACAGCCATGACCGCTACGCGAACATCGAGGTCAGCTACTTGCTCCAGCGCATGGAGAGCTACCGCGGTCTGGCCATCCTCACCACGAACATGCGCTCCGCCGTCGACCCCGCGTTCCTGCGGCGCCTGCGCTTCGTGGTGAACTTCCCCTTCCCCGACGCGGCTCAGCGCGCGGACATCTGGCGTGCCGTCTTTCCGGCAGAGGTACCGACGAACGGCTTGGACCCCCATACCCTGGCCCGGCTGAACGTCACGGGTGGCAGCATCCGCAACATCGCGTTGCACGCGGCCTTCCTGGCCGCTGACCGGGACGAGCCGGTGACCATGACCCACGTCCTGCACGCCGCACGCAACGAGTACGCCAAGCTCGACCGGCCGCTCACCGAGGTGGAGGCGGGAGGCTGGACATGACCGGCGACCGGCGCGGCCTCGAACTGCGCATCGGCGAGATCGCCGTACGCGGCGTGGAACTGCGCCGGCCGGACCTGCTCGGTCCGGCCTTCGAAGCGGCGCTCACCCGCCGGCTGCGCGAACGGGGGGTTCCGCCGGGCTGGACCACCGGCGAGGTCAGCCCACCGAGCAGACCGCTCACCCTGACGGTCGCACCCGGCGCCGGCGCCGAAGAGATCGCGGAAGGACTGGCTCGTACGGTTTACGCGGGGCTGGGCGGATGAACGGACCGGAGAAAGGAGGCAGGCGGTCCGCGCACCGCGCCCCCGACACCCCAGGCAGCCGCCGGGACCCGTCCGCGGGGCTGACCGCGCGCACGGACCGGCTCGGACCGGCCCGCGACACCGGCGGCAACCTGCGGCGGACCGGCCGTCAGGCGGCGCCGACGGCCTCACGGGCCCCGATCGTCGTCGACGCCGACGGCGTGCGCGCCGACCTCACCGCCCGTCTGCTCACCCGGCTTGCCGGCCGACTGGGGTTCTCCCTCTCGGCGGCCAGGGTGGTCGTGGACGGCGAGGCGGCCCGCAGAACGGCGCCGCGCGGCGCGCGGGGCCTGATGACCGGCGGCGTGATCTGGTTGCATCCGGACCGCTACGACCCGGCGACGGCGTCCGGCCGTGCGCTGCTCGCCCACGAGGCCACCCACCTCGCGCAGCGGACGGCGGGCCCGGCCGGAGCGCGCCGGACCACGATCGCCGACGCCGAGGCCGAAGCGGCCCGCACCGCCGCGGACTTCGCGGAGGGCCGGGACCTCGCCGCACCGGTCGCCCGGCTCCCGGAGAGCGCCACGGCGGCCGACACGGGCGCACCGGCCACGGCTGGAGTCCTCGCCGGGCCCCGGACGCGGACCACGGGCGAGGACGTCGAGGTCTCCACCGTGTACGCCGAGGACATCGACGTCATCCGTGACCGGCTCGGCTGGCCCGTCGGGTCCGACGACGTCTCGTACGCGCTGGCCGTACTGGACCGGCACCCGCTGAGGATCGCCCTGACGATCTGCGCGGCCGTCGGCATCCCGTACCTCGACCGTCTCACGAGCCATCTGAGCGACGCCCAGCGCCGCTCGCACCGGCAGTCGGTGCTGGCCTGCTACGGCGCGTTGCCCGGCCCCAACCGGCACGGACTGGGCCCCCGTCTCTTCGACGGCATGGACCTGAGCGCCGCGAGCACGGAGGAGCGCGCCGTCGTCGGGGATCTCTTGCGCGGGCTGCCGGACAGCGCCTTCCAGGAAGTCCTCCAAGGGCCGCTGCGCACGCAGATCCTGCAGGTCATGCAGACCCCGCAGCCGCCGGGGGAGGAGAGGCGCCCCGCCGCGGCCGGCACCGTGACGGCCGCCGCGCCGGGCGAGGGACCATCCAGCGCCCGCGTGCGACGGGCGCACCTGGCGGCACGCGTGGGCGCACTCCTGCGTGACTCCGGCGGACGGGCCGTGCACGACGCCCTGCTGCTCCTGTGCTCGCTTCTCGGCGACGACCTGGCGCAGATGCCGAGCACGCCCACGGAACGGCCGCTGTGGGGCCCCTTGCTCGAGGTGGTCCGGGCCATGGAGGACGGCGGTGTCGTGCGGCGGCTGATCAAGGCGCTGCCCGAGCAGGAGCGCTCCGAGACGAACCCGTTCGGCCGTGTGCTGCTGGAAGTCATCAGACACCGGCCGGTCGCCGCGAACCTCGCCCACCTGCAGGATCTGCTGTCGTACGGATTCTTCGGCAGCCTCGGCGGAGCCCGCGACGCGTGGCTGGCCTACCAGATCGTCCGGCGGCTGCCTCCGGCGGACCAGGACCGCTGGCTGCGACTCGACGGCGGAAAGTGGTTCCGGCGCCTCGAGGACCACATCCCCGACGACAAGCGGGACCGCTACGAGGGCGTCGCCGTCGAGCGGTCTCCCGAGGGCCGGCTCGCCGACGTCGCCTCGGAACTGGCCGAGCCGCTCAGCGGCCGGGAGGGGCGCGAGGTCTGGACCGGGATCGTGGAGCTCGCGCGCCGGGGCGTCGACGAAGCCCGCGCGCCCGGCCTGCTGCTGCGTATCCACGGAGCCGGGGAGCGGCTGCCCGCAGCGCGCCGCGATGCGCTGCGGCGGGCGGTCGTGCGCCGCCTCGACCAACTCGGCATGCTCTCCACCGTCCTGGTCCGCCTGCCCGACCGCTTCCTGCTCGACTCGGACAACCTCGGCCTCGTACGGGAGATCGTCGGGCTGCGCGACACCGCGCACCTGCGGCGGCAGATCGACGACCTGATCTCGCGGAACTTCTGGTCGCAGATCCCCGTCATCGGAGTCCTCTTCTCCCCGTGGTCGCTCTCCGCGCACGAGGCCTTCGTCGCCTTCCAGCTGGTCCGGGCGCTGCCCCGGACCGACCGCGACGAGCTGGCCGCCGACGGGCGATGGGAAGCGCTGACGGCCGCCCTGACGGAGGAGATGCGACGGTCGGCTGGGGCACATCTCTTCACCGACCGGGACGGACACGAGCGGGAAGGGCTCCAGGAGCGTCTGCGCGACGACCGGCTGTGGAACCCCGGCCGAGCTCCCGAGCTGCGGACCCTGGTACGCCTGGCGATCGAACTCGGCCTGCGGCGCTTCGTCTTCGAACGGTCACGACAGACCCGGGCCTTCGAGAAGGCGGAACTCAGACCCATGGTCGAGGCGTTCCAGCTGTACGCGGAGCCCGAGCGGACGCACTACACCCCGATCGTGCTGAAACCGGAACCACCGGCCGATCTCAGGAGCCTGATCCGTCAGGCCGGGGGCTGGCTGTGGGTCAACGTCCCGCGCCTCGGCCGGATCCTGGGGCACGCACGTCTCGACGAAGACGTCGTCGGAGTGGACGGCCTGGCCGTCGGTGGCGGCGGCAGACTGACGCTGCACTACGGGCGCAGGACCGGGCTGCTCCGGATCGATCTGGTCGGCACGCTGGACCTCGGGCCCTTCGACCACGTCTCCACCGGGGTCGGACTACGGGTCGGCCGGATCACGCTCAGCGGCCTGCACGGCGTGGCGAGCTTCCCGGCGGAGTTGGTCGATGCCCCCTCGGACGCCCAACTCACCCTATCCCAGGCCCAGTTGACGGACCTGCTGGTAACGGGCGAGGACCTCCTGCTCGGGGCATCGAGGATCGTCGCCGACCGGCTGGAGGTACATCTGGGTGCGACCGGCGCCCGGCAGTCCGTACCGCACCCGCCGGCAGACGGCCTCGGCCTTCCGATCCCCCTCGTCCTGCGCATCCTGACGTACTTCAGCAAGGTGGCCGGGTTCCTCCACACGTCACCCCTGCCCCTGACGTTCCCGCTGCAGAGCGTGGAGGTCACCGTCGGCAGCCTGACGTTCGAAGGGCTCGCCCACGGCTCCGGAGCCACGGCGCACTCCGTGCGCTTCGAGAACCTGTTCGCGGGCGCGAGCCTGAACCGCCCCGCCTATCTCCGTGCACTGGAGAAGGTGCTGCGACGACGGCTGGCCCGGGAGAGGAAGCGCCCGGAGGGCAACGCCGAGCGGACCCGCGCGATCGAGCAACAGCTGGCTCAGGTGGATCGGTCGCTGAAGGAGGTCGCGGAGAGCGAGGAGCAACTGACCCGACTGCGCTGGGACTACGTTCGCGACCCGGGCGGCCTGAGCGCCGCGGACCGCCGGAAGGCGGCCGGACTGGAGCGCGCACTGTACGGCGGCGCCGTCATCGACGCCGAACGGATCGTGGTGGAGGGCCTGGACGGATCGCTGCGGGCGAAGGAGGTGACGTTCGAGGGCTTCGGCGGCGAGGTAGAAGGGCCCCTCCTCACCCCGGACACGCCACCCCTGTCCTCGGTCTTCGTCACTGATGCCGAGCGCATCGCCGAGTTCCGCAAGCGCGGGCACCCCGCCGGCGGGGCGGGTGCGGACGCGACGAGGGCGTCCCTGCCGCTGCGCGCCGAGAAGGCCGTGATCACGGACCTGGCGTACCTCGCCGACATCCCCAGCGCCACCTCGTTGCGCAAGCAGTTGGACGGCCTGCCGCCAGGCACCCCGGCCACCGGCCGGGATCAGCTCGCGACACTCCTCGGGCGGGTCATGGACTACGAGCGGGTGGAGGAGCGCGCCCGCAACCGGCAGCGACCGCCCCTGACCCCGCAGGAACAGCTGGATCACTCGGCGGAGCGGGACGCGCTGAGAGCCCACTTCGGCCTGCGCGCGCGGACCGTGGAAGCCCAGGGTGTGGGAGTGGACCTGCTGCTGGGTCCCTCGCCGGCCCAGGTCGCGGCGATCGGCGCCGGGGCGGAGTCGGTGACGGCTCACGACGTCACGTACGGAGGTCTGTTCACCGCGAAGCAGATCGAGGGCAAGCGCCTCGGCGGAACCGTGGTGGACGATCCGGCGTACGGCCCCGGAGGACTGGCGTTCGAGTTCCACGCCGGCGAATTCACCGTGCAGGGACCGGCCGTCGACAGGACGGGCGCACGGGCGGACCACATCGGGGTCAGCGGCGTGACGGGACGGCTGGGCCTGGGGCACGACGGCCCGCTCGAGAGCATCGACATTCCCGTGCTCAAGGTGGCCGACGCCACGGTGTCGGGGATCGACTACCGCGGCACCGACGCCTGGGTGCACTCCGAGGGCGTCACCCGTATCCACGGGGTCCTCCTCCAGGGCAGGGCGACGCATCCGCGGGCCGACGCCACCGCCGGCTGGCTCGTGCACCTCTCGCACCTGCGTCTGGACCGGGTGAGTGCCGGGCACCTCATGTACGAGCGTCTCGCGCGCGGCCCCGCCTTGCGGGTGGAGATCGCCTCGGGCTCGCTGCTCGGTGTCGACGTCCAGGGACTGGAGTTCGCCGTCGGCGGCGGGGAGTCCGCATCGGTGCGGCAGCTGGGCCGGATGGAGCTGGGCGGCCTCGACCGACTGAGGTTCCAGGTGGCCCTGGGAGCCCTGGACGGCTCGGGAACGCTGACCAGCGTCACCCCGGAGGGCGCGCCCCGCGTCACCGGCACCCTGGTGGTCACGTCGGGCACCGACGCCGTCGACGGCGGTGAGCAGGTCGACCTGCGGGGCCTTCAGCTGACCCAGGTCGGTGAGCAGGGCTTCCGCACCCGCAACGGGCGGCTGAGCATCACCCGGCTCCTCGTGGGTGAGGCATCGGTGCACCACAAGGACGGGGAGTGGACCGTACGGGGTCTGCACGTCCCCGAACTCCGGCTCGGCAACCTCGACTGGCACACCGCCGACGACGCACGGCTCCAGTCGACCGGGCCGACCGTGCTCAGTGACCTGCGGGTCAACGGCACGCTCCGCACCGGGAAGGACCGGCCCACCCGTGTACACGTGGAGCACCTGGGAGTCGGGTCCATCACCGCGGCACAACTGGCATACCACCAGGACCGACTCCACCTGGAGCTGGGGCGCCGGCCGGGTACCCCACGGCAACGCGGGCGTGCGCCACTGGAGATCCGCGACATCGTCCTGCGCGAGCTGGACTGGACGGCGGAACGCGGAGTCAGCTCCGGCACGCTCAACGCGGCGTCCGCGACAGCGGAGTTCCACGGACAGCTCGCCGCGCATCTGTACGCCGAGGCGACCGTCCACGCCACCTCGCTGGCCGCGACGTTCCTCGCCAACGGCCATGTTGCGCTGCGTGTGCGCGGTCGGGCCGACACGGGACTGGCATGGGCGGACCCCGGCAGGACCGGAGCGACGGAGTCCGCCCAGGAGGCCGAGGCACACGTCGTCGTCGGCGGGCTCGACACCGGCGTCGTCGACATCGGACCCGAAAGCATCACCTTCGGGCCCGGCACCGAGCCCGGGCTGCGGATCCGCGACCTCGCCGTGGACGAAGTCCACTACCGGTCCGCGGACCTGCGACTCGACAGCCTGCCCGGCGGACACGGTGTCATCCTGCGCCGCATCGCCGCGAAGCTCCGCGTGGAACTGCGCAGTTCCGCCGAACGGGCAGCCGCCGGGCGAGGTGCTTCCGCCATTCGGCGGATCGTCCTGCGGGAAGTCGGCGTGGAGGCCATCGAGGCCGACGGGATCAAGGTGACGCTGCCCCATGTGGTCGCACCCGACCCGGAGGGGCACGAACGGCCCGTCGAGATCTGGATCGAGCCGGGGCAGACGGGAGTGCTGCACGGCGCGAGCCTCGTCCTGCCTGCCGACGGCGTGTCCCTGGCCGCCTCCACGTCCCCTTCCGGGGGCTGGGTCATCCCCGAGCTGGAGCTGCGGGTCGGGGGCGCGACCGACCCGGTCACCGGGGCCAGGACCGCCGACGCCCTGCTGATTCCCGAACTGCAGGCCCGGGTCGCGGGCATCTTGCGGGAGGCGCACGCCGTCGTCGCCGTCGAGCGGATCGACGTGCGCTACCTCACCGGCGGCGACCTCGTCCTCGACCTGCACCGGCCCAGCCTCAGCGCGATCGAGGCGGTCTTTCGCAGCTACCCCCGGCACCGGCTCCGGATCGCCGGCACCGGCCAGGAGCGTCCACAGGCGGGTGGAGTGCGCGCTGAGCACACGCGGTTCGACACGCGCACCGGCCAGCTCACCGCGACCGCCCTCAGCCTCAGGTCGCTGCGGTACGAGAACGCCGAGGCCGGTGCGGAGGTGACGGTGGAGCAGGCGACGGTCCCCGACAGCTTCGCCGTCACGCTGCCGGGCAAGGGGCGGGCCGCCCGCGGTGAGGTGGGCGAGCTGGAGATCCACGGCGCGTGGTTCCACGTCGACTTCTCGTACGCGGCCCCCAAGCCCGGGCAGCCGCTGCCGTGGACCGCGACACTGAAGCGCCTCGGCCCCTACGAGAGAGTCTTCGACTCGCTGCAGGGGCGGATCGGACTGACGATCCACGAGTCCGAGTCCAAGCTGTTGCGGCTCCCCGACACGCCGGTCGACCTGAGTGTCGTTGACGGACGTCTCGAATACCGCCAGATGGAGCGGCAGCTCATCGGCAGAGCCCGAGGGCTGCTGAACTTCGCCCTGCATCGCTCTCCGTCCGAGCTGGAATGCGCGGTGGAGATCCCGACCGCCCAGGGCTCGACGCGGATTCCGCTGGCGGTGTGGGCGCTCGATCGTCAGGAACTGCGCCAGGCCGAAGCCTCTGAGCGGATCCGCATCTGGCGGCTGCTCCACGTGGAGGGCCCGGCCCGGCAGTTGCTCGACCAGCCGGGCGGGAATCCGCCCCAGAGCACCCCCAGCCCCATCGAACTGCGCTCCATCGACCTCGATGTGTCGCTGCGCAGTGCCGATCCGGTCCCGGTCGACCTCTTCCAGGCCTCGGACGGCAAGATCCAGGGGAAGATCACCCTGGCGCGCGACGCACTGGCCGGCCTGCGGCTGACGGGAGACCTGCCTGGCACCGTTCACCAGCAGCCCGCCAACGTGGCTCAGGCGAGGATCGATTCGGTGCTGATCCGGCTTCCTGGCGGCCAGGAAGCCCGCACCGGCGAGATCGTCGTCGACAAGGTGAGCGGCGTCCAGATCAGCCTCGACCCCAGTTGGTCCCCGCGGTGGATCGCAGGCCGCATCGAGCACGCCGTGGCCCGCGCCATCGTCTGGAGCACACCGTGACCGAGTTCGCCCGTCTGCCGCGCGTCCACCGGGACCACCCGGGAGGCGGTCATGGCCCCGACCGGCCCGCCGAACGGGAGGCCGACCGGGTGGCACGGCGGGCACTCCGCTCGTCGGCCCCCCTTGGCCGCATTCCCGGGGGTGAGGTCCCGGCAGACACGTGGCACGGCCGGATGCCCGGAACAGGCCACCCGCTGGACGGGACCGAGCGGTTGTTCTTCGAGTGGCGCTTCGGCGCGGACCTCGGCCGGGTGCGCGTGCACGATGACGCCACGGCCGCCCGCGCGGCCGAAGCGGTACAGGCCCGCGGATACACCGTCGGCGAGCATCTGGTCCTCGGCGCGGATGCCGATCGCGAGGTGCTCGCCCATGAACTGGTCCATGTGCTCCAGCAGCGCAGGGCGGGCCGTACGGCGCTGCAGCGCCAGGAACGCCCGGCGGCACGGCCCGCACTGGGACCGCCGGCCGCCCCCTTCGACGTGGTACGGACCCGGCCGCCCACGGAGGACGCGAAGGTGCTCTTCCAGCAGGATTCGACGTCGTTCTCCAGCTTCGACCTGGAAGCGCTGCGGCCCGCCCTCCAGGGCGGGCGTCCGCTGGCTGCGGACGTCGACGGCTACGCGAGCCAGGAGGGCGACTCCGAGCACAACGTCCATCTGTCCGCGCACCGTGCCTTCGTGGTGGCCGCCGCGCTCACCACGCTGCTGCCCCCGGGCTCGGTCGTCCGGCTCCACGCGCACGGGGCGACGAACGAGTTCGGTGACACCCCCGGGCCCAACCGCCGGGTCGGCATCCGGCTCGCCGAACTGCGGGAGCCCTCCGCACCACCGGCCGCCGCACCACCCGCCGGACCGATTCCCAAGCTGGAGCTGCACATCGACCCGAGGCGCACGCCCGTCGGGCCCGGCACGGTGCCCGACCTCCGCGATCTGCGGCTGCACATGCCCGAACCGTTCCACGGGGACCCGTACCGCCGGGACCCGCACGGCCTGGTGCCCCCTCTGCGTCCCCCCGGACCGGGCGCCACCCTCCCGCCCGGCGTGTTCGCACCGCCGCAGGCCCACCCCCCGCTGGTCGACTGGCCCGGACTGCGCAAGACCTTCGTCGAGCACGGAGCGGGGGGAATCAGCACCCGGGACGCCGTCACCGCCGAACTGTTCACACGCCTGTGGTACCAGCGCTACCGAGACCTCGGCATCCCCGCGGAAACGGCCCGGCAACTGGCCAACCTCGGCACCCGGTTCCTCTTCGCCGGGGAACTCCGCAAGGAGGGCGACACACTGGCCGACCGGGTCGAGAACGAACTGCGTCGACAGGGGGTCTCCACCGCGACCCTCCCCGTCGACATCCTGGACCTCCTGCGCCGCCTGAGGGGGCAGAAATGACGTCGCCCTCCTCCCCGCGCGTCGTGCGCGGCGGGATCGTACTGCTCGACCCGACCAGCAGCGCGGTGCGCCGGGTGATCGCCCTGCAGTACAACCCCGACAGCGTCACGCGCACCTTCCAGGTCCGCGGTGCGGGCGGCGACGCCGGAGCCCGTGCGGAGGTGCTCCGGCTGACCGGGCCGCCCGCCCAGACCATCAGCCTGGACGCCGAGTTCGACGGGGCGGACCAGCTGGAGTTCCCCGACGCCAATCGCACGGTGGTGGAAGTGGGGCTGCGCGCCCAGCTGGCCGTCCTGGAGACCATCGTGTACCCCACCGCGGACGCGGTGCGGGCCGCGGCCGCACTGGCAGCGGCCGGCTCCCTGGAGATCGCTCCGGCACCCGCACCGCTGACCCTGTTCGTCTGGTCCAAGGAGCACATCACACCGGTGCGGATCACCGAGTTCTCCATCACCGAGGAGAGCTTCGACACCAACCTCAACCCGATCAGGGCCAAGGTGCACCTCGGGCTGCACGTCTCCACCGTCAACGACGTCGGAGCGGGCACCGTGGCCGGCAGCCTCGCCATGACCCACCACCGGCGCCTTGAGCAACTCGCGTCGCGGCAGGCCCCCGCGCGCTTCGCCGCACTCGGAATCGAGCGTTTGCCATGACCGCCGACATCACCGCCTTCCTCGCCTCCGTCACGGGCGCCGAACCGGTCCACCAGGCACCGAACAGCCGCTACCGGGACACCCCCACGGCCGAGCTGAGCAATCCCGACGGGACGGTCACGGTGCACCTCAGACGCCGGTTCGTGCCCCGCCCGGACCAGTTGCAGGCCGTGGGACGGGTCCGGGTCCGGGACGGGGACCGCATCGACACGCTCGCCGCCGAGGTCTTCGGCGACCCGACCCTGTTCTGGCGGCTCGCCGACGCCAACCTCGCGACACGTCCGGCCGCGCTGACCGACGAGCCCGGCAGGGTACTGCGTGTCTGCGCCGATCAGGGCATTCCCGAAGGGGTCACCAGTGCTTAGCGGGATCACCTTCACCCTGATGCTGGGCGCCGTCCGGGTCCAGCCGGTACCCGCGCAGGTCGCGGAGGCACTGACGGAAGCACAGATCACCGTGTCCGCCGGGCAACGCAGCGGTTTCCAGCTCACCTTCGCCCTCGACAAGGACGGCGTACTCAACCGTCAGCTCCTGCCGGGCCGCGCCCTCGATCCTCCCAACCGGATGATCCTCGTGGTCCACATCGACGGTGTCCCCACCGTCCTGATGGACGGGGTGATCACCCGCCATGACGTGACGCCGAGCAACGACGCGGCCCGCTCCACCCTCACCGTCACCGGAGTCGACGTCACGCAGATGATGGACCTCGTCGACATGAGCTGGCTCCAGCTCCCGGCCATGCCCCCCGAACTCTGTGTCGGCTTCCTGCTCGCCAAGTACGCGCTGTACGGCGTCGTTCCGAGGATCGTGCCCAGCGTGCTGCTGCTGACCCCGAACCCCCTGGAGACGATCCCTCAGCAGCAGGGCACGGACTACGAGCACATCACCAGGCTCGCCGACGACGTCGGGCACGTGTTCTATGTCGAGCCGGGACCGCAGCCGGGGCAGAACCTCGCCTACTGGGGGCCCGAGATCCGTGCCGGCCAGGCGCAGCCGGCGCTGAGCGTCAACATGGACGCGGCGACGAACGTCGAATCGCTGTCGTTCTCGTTCGACGGCATCGCACGCTCCCTCCCGCTGGTCCTGGGCCACCTCCCGGCGGCCCACCTGACCATCCCCGTCCCGGTACCGGACATCACCCCGCTGAACCCGCCCCTCGGGCGGAAGATCCCGGTGCCCCTCGCGATCAGGCCGATCAACGCCGGCCGCAGAGCATTCTCCGGTGCCAACGACCGGGACGACGCGACCGCCAAGCTCGACATCGTCCGCACGACGGCGCGGGCGGCCGCCCGGGCCGCCCAGGGGGCCAACGTCATCTCGGCGTCGGGCTCGCTCGACGTGCTGCGCTACGGCCGCATGCTCCAAGCCCGCCGACTGGTCGGCGTGCGCGGCGCCGGGCCCGCCTACGACGGCGAGTACTACGTCAAGAGCGTCACCAGCAGCCTCAAACCCGGCGAGTTCACACAGCGGTTCACCCTGAGTCGCAACGCCCAGGTCTCCCTCTCGGAAACGGTTATTCCATGAGCAGGCGCTACTACGGAAAGCACCGTGGCACGGTGGTCAACAACGTCGATCCGCTGCGGACCGGGCGCATCCAGGTTCAGGTGCCCGATGTGACCGGACCGGGCCCCTCCACCTGGGCGATGCCCAGCTTCCCCACCGCCGGCGCCCAGCACGGCGCCTGGATGCTGCCGCCCCTCGGTGCGGGCGTGTGGGTGGAGTACGAGCAGGGGAACGCCGACTACCCCATCTGGTCCGGCTGCTGGTACGGCAGCGTGGCCGAGGTCCCCGCCACGGCCCTCGCCGCGCCACCGGGCGCGACACCGATCGTGCTGCAGACCGCTCTGCAGAACGGTCTGGTCGTCTCTGACGCACCGGGAGCCACCGGAGGCATCCTCATCAAAGCGGCGACGGGTGCCTTCATCTCCGTCAACGACAGCGGCATCACCATCAGCAACGGACAGGGCGCAACCATCGTGATGGCGGGTTCGTCGGTCTCGGTCAACCAGGGCGCGCTGGTGGTCACCTGATGCCCGGACGCCTCCTGCACACGGGCGCCGTGATCGACTGCACGCACGGGGCGCCGACCCGCACGACCACGACGAACTCCAGAGTGCTGGCGTCCGGCACCGCGCTGATGACGGTGGGGGACACCACCACGGTCAACGGATGCCCCTTCCAGGTGCCGGCGGGCCCGGGTACCAAGCCCCAGCCCTGTGTCCGCGTGACCTGGGCGGTACCCGCCACCCGTGTGCTGGTCAACGGGCAGCCCGCCCTCGTCGACACCAGCACCGGTGTCTGCCAGAGCGCGGAACAGTTCCCGCAAGGGCCGGTGACCGTCGTCGCCGTACAGCAGAAGGTGGTGGCGCGATGACCCACATCCGGATCCCGCCCCTCGTCGACGCCTCGGGGCGCACCGCGGCCGTCACGGACGAACAGTACATCCGGGCCCTGATCGGCGAGGTGCTCTTCACCCAGCCCGGTGAACGGGTGAACCGCCCCGACTTCGGGAGCGGACTGCTCCAGCTCATCCTGGCGCCCGCCGACGTGGCACTGGCCGGTACCACTCAGCTCACCGTGCAGGGGG
Source organism: Streptomyces sp. NPDC001135 (assembly GCF_053598395.1). Taxonomy (NCBI): domain Bacteria; kingdom Bacillati; phylum Actinomycetota; class Actinomycetes; order Kitasatosporales; family Streptomycetaceae; genus Streptomyces; species Streptomyces sp. NPDC001135. The sequence goes on from NZ_JBSFKD010000018.1 coordinate 75,970, forward strand.
CCCTGCAGCGCTGGCTCGGTGACCTCATCGAGGTCGACGAGGTCGCCGTGCACAGCGACGGGGAGAGCCTGCGGGTACTGGTGGCGTACACGGTCCGCAGTTCCGATCGCCGGGTCACCGAGGAATTCGGGTGGTCGCTGTGAGCGGGACGGCCGACGGGACGGTGTTCACCTGCGCCGACGAGACACGCCGGCGCAGGGTCGCGCAGAGCCCCGGACACAACGGCATCGACTATCTGGAGGTCGACCCCGCCGACCAGCGGCGGTTGCTCGTCCACTTCCTGCGGCCGCTGCCCGGCGAGCCCGACGGGATTCCCGCCACCGAACCGCTCACCGTCGCGGACCTCGTCATCGAGGGCGGTGAACGGATCACCTCGATCACCGTGCGGGCCGCCCGGGCATCCGGCAACGTCCTGACAGTGGAGGCCGACCGGGCGGGTGACTTCTCCACCTACACGCTCCGGCTGGTGAAGCCGGCCACGCCGACCGAGACACCCGAAGGCTTCGATCCGCTGCTCTGCTCCGTACCCTTCTCCTTCAAGATCGGATGCCTGGACGTCTTCGACTGCCGGCCACGCCCCGAGGAGCCGCCCGCCGTGCCCGCCCCGCCGGTCCTGGACTACCTGGCCAAGGACTACGAGGGGTTCCGCCGCCTCATGCTCGACCGGCTGGGCACTCTCCTTCCGACGTGGGCGGACCGCGGGCCCGCGGACGCGCTGGTCTCGCTCGTGGAGTTGTTCGCGCACATCGGCGACCAACTCAGCTACTTCCAGGACGCCGTCGCCACCGAGGCATATCTCGGCACTGCACGCAGCAGAATCTCCGCGCGCCGACACGCGCGGCTGCTCGACCACGCGGTGCACGACGGATGCAACGCCCGCACCTGGGTCGCGATCGACGTGAAGCCCGGCTCCGAGGCCGACGGGCAGCTGTTGCCCGCCCACACCCCCGTTCTGCTCGGGCACCGTGACGACGGGTGCACCCTGACCGAGGACGAGGCGGCGGCTCTCGGCGACGTCGTCACCTTCGAGACCATGCATCCGCTCGTGCTGTCCGGCGTACGATCCTCCATCGATGTGCACACCTGGAGCGCGGATGCGTACTGCCTGCCCGCCGGATGCACCGGAACCACCTTCGTGGACACCGGATTCCCCCTCGGCCCGGGTGATGTGCTGCTGCTGGAGGAGAGGGCGGACCCGGTCACCGGACTCGACGCGGACGCCGACCCGGCCCACCGCCAGGCCGTCCGGCTCGTCGAGGTGCGCAGGCGGACGGACCCCATCGAGAACGTCGCCGTGTGCGACGTCCGGTGGCACCACGCCGACGCCCTGGCCTTCCCGCTCTGGGTGACATCGGCGGCCACCCGCTCGAAGCGCGACACACCTCTGGCCGTGGCGCGCGGCAACGTCGTCCTGGCCGACCACGGCCGCCGTGTCACCGGCTGGCCACTGCCGCCGGTCCCCGACACCGGCCGGTACCGGCCCGTGCTGCCCGGCGCGCCCATCACCCAGGCCGAGCCGTATCCGGACTCCAGGGCCCGCACGCTCCCTGCCACGGACGCCCGGGTCCGTTCCCCGCGAACCGCGCTGCCCCAGGTGCGACTGGCCGAACGGGACCAGCACTGGGACGCCAGGCTGGACCTGCTGGACTGCGACCGGTTCGACCGCAGGTTCGTGGTGGAGACGGAGTGGGACGACACCTCACAACTGCGCTTCGGTGACGATGCGCACGGCCGTCGCCCACTGGCGGGGACCACGCTGACCGCGGAGTTCCGGGTCGGCAACGGACCCGAGGGCAACGTCGGCCGCGACACCCTGCGGCGGCTCGTCTGGCCGCGCGAGGGTGTCGTGGGGGTCACCAACCCGCTGCCCGGGTTCGGGGGCGCCCGCCCCGAGTCGATGGCCGAAATCCGCGAGTTCGCTCCGAACGCCTTCCGTAGCCAGCAGCGCGCGGTCACCGAGGCGGACTGGGAGAGCGTCGCCGTCAGGCACCCCGAAGTGCAGAACGCCAAGGCCCGCTTCCGGTGGACCGGCAGCTGGTACACCGTCTTCCTGACCATCGACCGCGTCGGCGGCGGCCCGGTCACCGACGACCCGGTGTTCCTCGCCGATGTGACGGCGCATCTGCAGCGGTTCCGCATCGCCGGATACGACCTCGAGGTGACCGGCCCGAGCCCGGTCGCCCTGGAGCTCCGGCTCAGCGTCTGCGTCAGCCCCGGCTACTTCCGGCGGGACGTCGAGCGGGAACTGCTCGACGTGTTCGGCAACCGTCGCCGGGCCGACGGAAGTCGCGGCTTCTTCGCACCCGACAACTTCACCTTCGGCCAACCGCTCTACCTCAGCGAGATCCACCGCGCGGCGATGGCGGTCGCCGGGGTGTCGTTCGTGACCATCGTCTCCTGCCATCGCTTCGGCCACGGGCCGGCAGGCGAGCTGGAGCGCGGCCTGGTCGACGTCGGCGGCCTCGAAGTGATCCGGCTCGACATGGACCCGAACCGTCCCGAGGCCGGCCGGCTGAGCATCCTGACCGAGGGGGGAATGTGACCGAAGCCGACTGCGGCTGCATGAGCACCGGCGGCCCGCCCGGTGGCGGCCCGCGCCTCAACCCGCCCGGGCTCGGCGCCCTGTCGTACCGCGCGGGTACACACGCCGGCTTCAAGGCCGCCATGCTCCGTGCCCTGGGCTCCGACCCGGTACTGCGCCGGCTGTCCACCCGCGACGACGGCGACCCGCTGATCGCCGTCCTCGACGCCTGCGCGTGCATGCTCGACGTCCTCACCTTCTACCAGGAGCGCATCGCCAACGAGGGTTTCCTCCGTACCGCGACCGAGCGCCTGTCCGTGCTGGAACTGGCCCGCGCCATCGGCTACGAACTGCGCCCGGGCGTGGCCGCCTCGACCGCCCTCGCCTTCACCCTGACCGAACCCCCGCGGACCGCACTGCTCCCCGGCGCTCAGGTGCCGGACACCATGCGCCCGGTCACCACGCCGCCCTCGGTACGCCTGGCCGTGGGAACGAAGGCGCAGAGCATCCCGCTCCAGGGCGGCCTGCCCCGCACGTTCGAGACGGTCGAGGAGATCGAAGCACGGCCCGAGTGGAACGCCCTGCGTGTCCCGGCCACCACGCGGGCGGTGCCGAAGGTCTCCGACTCCGAACTGCGGCTGTCCGACCCCGCCACCGGCCTGTCCCCCGGGGACGGGGTGGCGCTGCGCAACGCCCGGTCCGTAGAAGCGTCGAAGGAGCTGGACTGGACGGCAGGCCGAGTCGTGGACGTCCGCACGGTCGGCCCGGCGGGTCCGGTCGCCGCCCACACCGCGGTACGACTCGAAAGTCTGCGCACGGTCGGCTCCGCGCACCTCGACGATCCGGCGCGGGTGTACGCGATGCGGACCCGCGCCGCGGTCTTCGGGCACAACGCCGTGCCGTGGCGAGCGCTGCCCGTCGCCCTCCGCGTGGGGGAGTGGGTCAAAAAACCCGACGAGGACGACCCGGAATTCCAGCCCGGTCCGTACGCCGATCGCGAGGCCACCTGGGCCGAGGCGCCGCTGACCAGCGGCCGGATCAGACTTGACCGCGTCCACCCCGGGATCACCCGTGACAGCTGGGTGGTGCTCGCCGCACCGGGACAGGTCGAGCGGCTCACCGTGCTCGACGTGGCCGAGGAGACGGTCGACGACTTCCTGATGCAGGCCCAGGTGACCGTGCTGACCGTGTCCGACGCCGATCTGAGCCTGTTCACCCCGCGCAACACCACGGTCTACGCCCAGCCCGACGAGCTGGCCCCGGCCGAGCAGCCCGTCACCGACGCCGTCGGCGGTCGTGTGATCCCGCTGGCGGGGCCCGTGCCCGTCCTGCCGCCCCGCGGTCGTCTGGTGGCGGTACGGGGCACACACGCGGACTCCGGCGAGGAGGTCTCGGAAGTGCGCCGGATCAGTGCGGTCGACCCGGGGGAGCAGCCGCTTCTCAGGCTGACCGAGGACCTGGAGCACTCCTACGTCCCGGGCTCCGTCAGGATCAACGCCAATGTGGCCTCCGCCACCGACGGGGACTCCCGTACCGAGATTCTGGGCAGCGGCGACGGCTCCGTGCCGTTCCCCGGCCTCACCCTGCACGGCAAGCCCCTGACCTATGTCTCCGCACCCACGCCCACCGGTGGCCGGAGCACGCTCACCGTCAAGGTGGACGGGGTGACCTGGACCGAGGTCGACACCCTGCAGGGCCAGCCCCCCGACGCCCGGGTCTTCATCACCCGGCGGGCCGACGACGGCACCGTCACAGTCCGTTTCGGAGACGGGCGGACCGGCGCCCGGCTGCCCACCGGGAAGGACAACGTCGTCGCCGAGTACCGGGTCGGCACCGGAACGGCAGGCAATCTCGGCCCGGGCCAGATCAGTCTGCCGCTGTCCCGGCCCCTGGGCCTGCAGGAAGTCATCAACCCGGTACCGGCCACCGGAGCCGAGGACCCCGAACAGCTCGCCGGGGCCCGGGGGAACGCTCCCGCCACCGTCCTCGCACTGGACCGGATCGTCTCGCTGCGCGACTACGAGGACTTCGCCCGCTGCTTCCTGGGCATCGGCAAGGTGAAGGCCGACAGTGACTGGACCGGCGAAGGCGCCGTGGTCCGGCTCGTGGTGGCCACCGGCGACGGGCAGCCGGTGGATCCGTCCTCGCAACTGTACGCCCATCTGGTGGCCGGGATCGACGCGGCCCGGCATCCCCGGCATCTGGTCCGCATCGATTCGTTCCGGCCCTGCCCCTTCACCGTGCACCTCGCCGTGCGCACCTCCCCGGCGCACGACAGGGCCACCGTGTTCGCGGCCGTGACCGACGCACTCGTGGAGGCCTTCTCGTTCGAGGCACGGGACTTCGGCCGGCCGGTCGCGCCCAGCGAGGTCCTCGCAGTGGCGCAGGGCGTCCAGGGCGTGCGGGGAACCGTTCTGCTCGCGCTGCGGACCGCAGGACGCTCCGCCCCCGCGGCCGAACCGCTCCCCGCCGAACCCGACCAACTGCTCACCCTCGCCCCGACCGACGTCATGCTGACCGATCTCTCGGAGCGCCGCTCGTGACCACCGACCTCCCTCCCTTCACCGGCGACCGGCTCTACACGCTGCTGCCCGCGGCGCTCCGCCGCCGCGACAGCGAGAGCGGAAACGCCCTGCGGGCGCTGTTCGACATCGTGGCCGAGCAGATCGCGGTCGTCGACGCCGACATCGCACGGCTCGGAGAGAACTGGTTCATCGAGACCTGCGAGGAATGGGCCATCCCCTATCTCGGAGACCTGCTCGGCGTACGCGGGGTCCATCAGGTGGGCGGGGCGGTGGCCACGACCGGGCGGGCCTGGGTGGCGAACACCATGCGGTTCAGGAGCCGCAAGGGCACCACCGCCATGCTGGAACAGCTCGCCCGCGACACGACCGGCTGGCCGGCGAAGGCCGTGGAGTTCTTCGAGCGACTGTCCGCCACCCAGCACATGAACCATCTGCGTCCGCACCGTACCGCCTCCGCCGATCTGCGTGACGCCGACGGCCTGGAGCTGAGGGGAGGGCCGTTCGACACCCTGCCCCGCACGGTCGACATCCGTGATCTGCGGGGCGACCAGGGCTGGTTCAACGTCGCGAGCATCGGCTTGTTCGTCTGGCCGATCGGCTCCGCCTGGCTGGAGCGCGCGACTCCGCGCCCGGCGGCCGAACCTGCCGACGACGGACGCTATCTCGTGGATCCCGTAGGCGCCGACCGCCCGATGTTCGTGCGCCCGGCCGACGAGGACGACATCGAGCAGTTCGCGCAGGAGGAGAACGTACCCGGCCTGCTGCGCAGGCGGCCGCTCTACTACGAGCTGGAGGATCGGCGGGCGGCGGAAGCCGACGGACACACACCTCGGACGCGGTTCTTCTCCGAGCATCCCGTCTTCGCGCTCCATGTCGCGCAAGGCGAGAACGACCCGCTCGAGGAGGTGCCCCCGTCACGGCTCCATGTCTGCGACCTGACCACCTGGCGGCGACCGGCCGACCCCGGTCACGTCTTCGTGGACCCGGTACTCGGACGGGTCTCCTTCCCCGACGGCCGGCCGCCACCCCACCGGGTGCGGATCGACCACGCGTACGGAGCGGCCGCGGACATCGGTGCGGGGGCGTACAGCCGCCGCGACACCTTGGACGCGGTACTCGACCGGCCGGTCGACTGGCAGGCCGGAGTCCGCGTGCCCGAACCAGGTCAACGGGCCGAACCCGCGATCTTCCCCACCCTGGCGAGTGCGGTCGCCGCATGGAACGCCTTCGCGGATTCCCAGACCGGGAAGTTCGGTGTCGTGGCCGTGATGGACAGCCACCGGTACACCGACACCCTCACGGGCGCCGGTGCCCTGCGCATCGGTTCCGGTAACAGGCTGGCGGTCATCGCGGCGGACTGGCCCGCATCCCAGGCTGCGGGCGGCGGACCCGCGGGGACCGAGCGCCGCCCCGGCCGCGTCGAGCCGGTCGGACTACGGCCCTGCCTCGTCGGAGACATCGAGGTGAGCGCGGGGAAGCCGGGTGCGCAGCCCGGGGAGATCGTCCTCGACGGTCTGCTCGTCGACGGAGCCCTGCGCGTCGCCGACTCCGCCGGTCTGGGCCGGCTCACCCTCCGCAACAGCACCCTGGTACCGGCCCGCGGCGGTGTCCGTGTCGGAGCGGGCAACGCCGGCCTGACCGTGGAGATCCACCGGTCCGTGACCGGGCCCGTCCAGCTGCCCCCCGACGTGCGACAGCTACTCCTCTCGGGTTCCGTCGTCCAGGACCCGGCCGACGGCAGTGCGCTGGACGCCCCGGCCGCCGACGTCACCATCTCGGACAGCACCGTCCTCGGACGGACCGCCGCCCGCAGACTCTTCGCCGAGAACACGCTGTTCACCGCGCAGGTCGTCGCCGAGCGGAGCCAGTCGGGATGCGTCCGGTTCAGCTACGTCCCGCCCGGTCCGCCCGACTCGCGCACGCCGCGCCGCTACCGGTGCCTGCCGCAGGGCACGGTGGGCGACGCCTCGACCGGCACATCCCCGGAGGAGCGGTCACGGCTCGTACCGCGGTTCCTGTCCACGGAGTTCGGCCATTTCGGCTACGCGTCCTTCACTCCGGACGTGGCCGGGGAGCTCCTCACGGGAGCCGACCACGGCGGGGAGATCGGTGCGTTCGGACTCGCCCAGCGGCCCCAGCGCCTGGCGAACCTGACGAGCGCCCTCAAGGAGTACCTGCCGTTCGGCCTGAACGCGGCCGCCCTTCCCGTCATCCCGAGGAGCAACCAGTGAAAGCCGACACCAGTCGCTCGACCTTCGACGTGACCCGCCACTTCCGCCATGTGTTCCGGCAACAGGGCAGGGTCGACCTCGATGCCGACTGGAACGAACAGCAGGAGATCGTCGACCACTTCCGTACGGCCATCAGCGCCGACCTGGTTGGAGCGGCCGGCGGCCCGTCCTCGGCGGCGGCCTTCGCCCTCACGGTCAGTCAGGACGGGACGGACCTGCTCCTCTCGAACGGCCACTACTACGTGGACGGTCTCCTCCTGGAGTGCGACGGGCCGCCGCAGGGCACCTCGCTGTGGTCCCAGCCCGACCTGCCGGGCAAGGCGGTCGTCCGCCTGGAGGACGGAACCGAGCCCGGTCGAACCCCTCCGGCCGGCCGCTACCTGGCCTATGTGCACGCGTGGGACCTGCACCGTACCGCGGTCGAGGACGAGTCGATGAGGGAGGTGGCACTGGGCGGAGCCGACTCCACCACCCGGGTCAAGACCGTGTGGCAGGTGGGTCTGCTGCGGCTCGGCGACGCGGGAGCGGCCGTGGACGGCGCTACGGACACCCCCGCGTGGCAGGCGATGACCCAGCCGTCCACCGGGCTGCTGGAGGTACGGGCACAGCCGCAGCTCCTCGGCAGCGGTCCTTGTTTCGTACCGGCCGCAGGGGGCTTTCGCGGGGTCGAGAACCAGCACTACCGAGTCGAGATCCACCAGGGCGGACCGACGGCCGGGGCGACCTTCGGCTGGGCCCGGGACAACGCGTCCACCGCGGTGCGCTGGCTGGACGGGCCGGATGCCAACGGCTTCGTCACCGTCGCCGGAGCCGGCCGGGACGACGGCCTCGGATTCAGCACGGGCGCGGTCGTCGAGCTGACGGACGACACCCGCGAACTGCTCGGCGAGCCGGGCACCCTGGTGCGGCTCGCCGAGGTCCGCGGCAACCGGCTCCAGCTCTCGGGCCCCGCCGAGAGCCGCCCGCACCTGGACGACTTCCCGGTCAGGCCGAGGATCCGCCGCTGGGACGGTCCGGACCTCGGGACGCCCACCGCCGGGCCGGCGGACGAGGACGGCTGGATCACGCTGGAGGCGGGAGTCCAGATCAGGTTCGCCGACCACGCCACCTACCGCACCGGTGACTACTGGCTCATCCCGGCACGCACCCACATCGCCGACGTACTGTGGCCGCGGGCGCAGGACGGCACGCCCCTGGCACAGCCTCCGAAGGGCATCCGTCACCGTTACGCCAAGCTTGCGACCGTGACGTTCGACGGCACCGGCTGGAAGGACCCGCACGACTGCCGCGACACGTTCCCCGGCCTGACCCAGCTGATCACCATGCGGGTGGTCGGCGGCGATGGTCAGACCGCCCTGCCCGGCACCGACCCGGCCCAGCTCGTCGACCTGCCGGAGCCGCTCGTGGTGGGGGTCTCCAACGGCGGCCTTGCGGTGAAGGGAGCACGCGTCCGGTTCACGGTGACATCCGGCAACGGGGCGTTCGCCACGGGCGCCGCCACGATCGTCGAGACGGATGCCGCCGGGCTGGCGTCCCTCGCATGGCGGCTGGGATCCGGTCAAGAGGTCCAGACCGTGCGTGCCGAGCTGCTGGACCGCACCGGGACGCCGACGGGGCTGCCGGCCGTCTTCACCGCCTCGCTGTTGACGGCGCAGCGCACCATGTACGCCCCCAACACCACCTGCCCGGAGCTGCGTACCGCCTCGACCGTGCAGGAGGCGATCGACCGGTTGTGCCAGCGGCCCGCCGGACTGGCGAAGCAGCCGGGCCTGCACATCACCAGCATCCATGCCGCCGCGACGGGCGCGGACCTGCAGAACCTGCAACTGACGGCGAGCAGCCTTCCCAAGGGCGTCCTCATCGAGGTGGACGACGCCGTCGACCCGGCGACGGTGGGCCTGACCAACTGCCACGTCGTGATGGATCTGCCGTACCCGCTGACCGACGCGGACCGCAACGCCTGGGGCATGCAGGGCATCGGCGGATACCAGAGCCTCACCCTGGACGGCTCCGCCTCCGTGACCGCGGAGGCCGTCTCCACCATCGTGTGGTCGCCGACCGCTCAGGCCGTCAAGTTCGTGACGGCGGTCCTGGCGAGACTCGCCGCGCTGAACATGCCGGCCATGCTGCAGTGCCGGCTGGTGGTGAAGGGCAACACCATCCTCTCCGGCGACCGACAGCACTACCTCGACGGTGAGGCCTTCCTCGACCGGACCCAGGGGAGCACCGGCCTGCGGATGCCCACCGGGGACGACCGCGACGGCGGCACCTTCGAGCTGTGGTTCATGATCGTGCCCGGCTGATCGGCCTACACGGGACGTCCGCGGCGGCGCCGCGGACCAGCAGATCGACGACAGCGGAGGCGATCGGCAGACCGGCCCGGTCCTGGTAGTAGGTGAACCCCGGCATCGGATTCACCTCGAAACACACCCAGGCACCGTCCGGCCGCACGCGCAGGTCGATTCCGGCGAAGGGCAGGTGGAGCGCCGCGGCCAGCGCGACACAGCGTTCCGAGACGTCGGCGGGCGGATCGATCCGGTGCAGGACGGGCGACGGCGCCCCGTCGCGGGCGGCATAGCGGTAGTCGACCGCGGGGGACTCGACCTGCGCGGCGAGCACCCGGTCCCCGACGACGTGGACCCGTACGTCAGGGCCTGGCACGTACTCCTGGAACTGGGTCGGCAGGTGACGTACCAGGTCCAGCCGGTCCTCGTCCGCGGCCGTCAGTTCCCGCACGATGGACCGCACCCCGCTCACGGACTTGTAGATGACGCGGCCGTGGCGGGCGGCGAACTCCCTGACGTCGTCCGGCACGTTGGTGACGAGGGTGTGCGGTACCAGGAATCCGGCTCGCGCGATGAGTTGTGCCTGGTACGGCTTGGACGAGTTGGACTCCATGGCATGTGGCCGGTTCACCACCAGGGCCGGAGTGCCGTCCAACCAGTAGACGAGCCGTTGGTGCGCCTCGGCCACGCGAGCCCGTTCCGGGCCGCCGCCGGGCGGCAACCGGGGCTGCAACGGGCGTGTGAACAGCGCGGTGATGTCCTCCAGTGCGATGCACACGCCGTCGGCGTCCAGTCGTCCGCCCGGTCCGTCGGTCCGGGTGACGAGGCGGAACCGGTCCAGGCGGTTCTGATCGACGACGTGGTGCTCGACGCCGGCCTGTTCGGCGGCCTCGATCACCTGGGCGAACGGCCGGTCGTCGAGACAGCCGTAGAGGACGATCACGCGGCCCTCCTGCCCGGATGCCGCTCGGCGATGTCGATCAACAGGGAGGCGACCGCCTCGCGGTGCTCCGGCAGCTCCAGGGGTGGAAACACATCGATCCCCACCAGCGCGGGCACTTCCTGCCGCACCAGGTGCAGCTCGGCCAGGTTGGTGCCCAGCCGCCGTAGGAGTGCGCGACAGGACTCCGCGCAGGTTCTGCCGATCTCGCCCACGACCGTCTCTCCGGCGACCAGCAGCCGTTCCGCCGGAACCGGGGACGGCTGCGGCAGCCCGTCGGGCGCGGTCCCGGGCCATGTGGCGACCGGAAGTCCGCTCTGCCGGGCGCACGCGGGACCCAGCCAGGGAGAGGACGGCTGCGACAGACCGGCGTGGGTCATGGGTCTGCCGACGACACGTGAGGCTAGCCCCAGCAGCCAACTCGCCACGAGGGCCCGGAGTTCGCAGTAGGCGTAGTGACGGTCCGTGGCGGAGGCGGTGACGAACCCGACGGGCGGGACGTAGCAGAGCCGGTGCAGGAGGGCCCCGATCCGATCACTGTCCATGACCCGACCGTCGGGCAGGGTGACCCGAGTGGCCGTGACACCGTGCGGGTCCACGGTGTGGTGCCAGCGGCACCGGGCCAGCTCGTCGGACCGGACGACCACCACCTGCTCGGAGGGCCGCCGCGTGGTCAGCGTCGAGACGACGGCGGAAGCCCCCGCGTCCGCCGGGTCCGCGAGGACGACGATCAGGGCGTCGCTCATCGTGGGGACCAGTTGTCGTAGGCCCGTTTGGCCTGCGGATCACCGCTCTCGACCGCCTGCCGCAGTGCGGACAGGTCGTCCGCGGCCCAAGGGGGCAGTAGATCGGGGCGCAGCGCCGAGCCGATGAAGGGCTCCGCCCGTTCCTGAGGAGCACCAGCGAGCGCCTGTTCGACGGCGGACAGCCGGGCGTGCACCTCCTGGAGCGCCGCGCTGCCGATGCCGGCGAGGTCGACCGGCCTGTGCCCCTCCAACTCCTTGTGCAAGCGCTCCTTGCCTTCTTTTCCTTCGTCCTTGAATTCCTTTCCCGTGTCCGTATGGTGGTCCTTGGAATCCTTGAGGATTTCCTTTTCTTTGTCCTTGTGCTCCTTGCCCTCCTTTTCCTTCTCTTTTTCCTTTTCCTTCTCCTTGGGCTTGGGGCAGCTGACTGCCACCTTGGCCGTCATGACCGGTCCCGACGCGGAGATCTCGGACACGGAGACGCAGGTGTCGGTGCCGGCGTAGGAGAAGGAGTTCGGCACGCTCGTCGGGGTGAACGCGTGGTTGTCCGAGGAGCCGGGAAACGGGTCCCCGACGTCTCCGGAATTCACGTTCAGTTGGAGGTCGCGCTTGCCGTCCGCCTGGACGATGCTCACCTTGGGATGGCTCTCGTCGGCGTTGTCGGCCCGGCTCTCGTCGATGTGCCAGATGAGCAGTCCGTCACCCGGCAGGGATCGGTCGAACCGGGAGCGCTGGCGGTTCTCGATGAGGAAGTACTCCTGGCCTGCGCCGCCGTCCGTCCAAAGGCGGTGCACCACGCGGGAGTCCTTCACGTCGGGAAGGGAGATCTCGCCCGTCGACGTGACGACGTTGGCTGTCGCCCAGCCCTGGTTGACCTTGCACCATGCGGACGGATGTACCGGCACGGCCCCGCCGCCGCCCCAGGACCCCGTGCCCATCAGGCACCAGTCGCCCACCCCCCTGGACAAGCCGTCGGGGTCGACCAGGTCGGGGAAGCCGAACAGCAGGTGCCCGATCTCGTGGGCACACTGTCCCAGCTTGGCCGTCCCGGGAACCGTCAGATAGGGGAACACCTTGACCCCGTCCACCACGCGAGGGCTGGACAGTATGCCCTTGTGCGACCAGATGTCCGCCGGGTTCCCGCTGACCTCGCCGCCCTCTCCCGCGTGCACGACGACCAGTGCTTCGACGATTCCGTCGCCGTCGTTGTCGAACGGAGCGAAGTTCAGCAGTGAATTGGCCGCGATCACGGCGTCCTGGACCATGATGGGTGCCCGGCGATCTCCGACGGGCCGGCCGATACCGAAGTTGTCGTTGGCGTAGAACGACAGGTTCTTCGGCAGTCGCAGGGTGTGGACGACCTGGCCTACCACGTCGACGAGGTTGTTGCTGACTTCCCGGAAGTACTCCCGCAGACTGCCGTCCGGGAGCCTGCCCTCGGAGAAGAACAGGTCCTCGATGACCTTCGGGTCCGTCTGCATGGAGCGGTCCGGGAAGTCGACCATGACCACGGCGATGTTCAGTGTGCCCCGCAGCGGTGGTCGGTCGGCGGCCGCACCCCGGACAGTGCCGGAAGACGTGCCCGGCGGGAACTCCGAGGGCGGTACGACCATGGCGTCGTCGAGCCCGGGCCAGCGGGGAACCCGGCCCAGCGCCATCACCTCGGCCAGCCGGGTGTCGACGGCACCGGCTGCCTCGGCCTCCTGCCGGAGCCTGGCGCGTAACTCCGGACTGGGGGAGACCGGGCAAAAGTCCGGCCACACGGCGGCCACCTTCCCGGGCCTGACCTCTTGGGACACGTGTGTTTCCTCCTTGGCCGGCCGGGGGCAGTGCCACCGGGTCGCATCCAGTCGTCCAGTCGTCCTCAGTCGCCGACGCCTTCGCTCCGAGGGTTAGAGGAGACGGCCGGGCCCGCAAATCGGAAGTGCCGTATGGGTGGCGCCGTGCGGGTCGACCGCGAGTCGTCCCGGATGTCCACGCACCGCAACCATCGCCGCGATCCGTCTCTCGCTTCGCCCATACTGCGCGGACGCTCGACTGCTTTGCCGGCGGCGCGGCTGCTCAACCCGGGCATTCCAGCCATCGCCCCGGCCACGGCCGCCCCCTTTCGCGTGGCGGGCAGCGTTGCAGTCATACGGGGTTGCACCATGGCAATCATCGGTGTACGCGCTGGTCGTCGGCGCCAAGATGCCGGCTGCGAATCGTCGCGGGACCTCGCGACGTTCGGTGACGAGGTGTTCGCCGCACTCGGCCAGGTGGAAGGCGGTGTAAAAAGAGCTCGTCGGCCGCCGGGTTGCAGCCGAGTACGTCGTAGTTGCCGCCGATGATGTATGCCAGATGCGGCTGGAGCAGGAGCGCCCGGCGAGCTGAAAGAGATGACCGCGCTCGTGCCGGTCGACTTGTCAGTAAAGTCAGCATTGGGTCAGCATTCGTCCGCGTAAAGCTGCCCGCAGCTGCCCACGCTTTGGAACCACGGTCAGCTCCCGCGAACGTCTCAGGGCAGCATGACAAGCGCCGTTCCGGTGGGGACTCTGGACAACGATGCCGGAGTTTCCCCAGGTCAGCGCACCCTTCCGCGTGGTTTCAACGGCACCGGCGGCAGCTCGGGTGCGGGCAGCGGAGCCCCGTCGTAGCCCTTCACCTCGCCGAAACGAACCCCCTTCATCCAGTCCTCGCGAGCCCGGGCGATCTCCTCCTGGGTGCGGGCGACGAAGTTCCACCACATCACCAGTTCCTCCGCGAACGGTTCGCCTCCCAGGAGCATGACCCCGGCGTCCGACTCGGCGCGCAGGGGCAGTTCGGAGCGGCCGCAGCCGAGGTAGAGCAGCGAACCGGGCAGGACCGGCACGCCGTCCACATGCGCCTCGCCGGACATGGCCAGGACGCCGTACTCGAAGTCGGGTTCCAGCGGCAGCCGTACGTCCGCGCCCCGGGCGAGGGCGAGGTCGGCGCCGACGATCGGGGTGTACGTCGTACCCGGTGAGGCGGAGCCGTCCAGGTCGCCGAGGACCACCGTGGCGGTCAGGCCGGGCGCGGTGACCGTGGGCAGGTCCGGGTGGTACTCGAACTTCGGGTCGGTGTGGCGGTGTTCGTCGGGCAGTGCCACCCACAGTTGGGCGCCGTGCAGGAAGCGGGCGTGCGGGCGGGGGCTCTCCTCGGAGTGACTGATCGCGCGGCCCGAGGTCATCAGGCCCAGCTGCCGGGGCCGGATCGTCTGCAGGCTGCCCGTCGAGTCGCGGTGCAGCACCTCGCCCTCGTGCAGCCAGCTCACCGTTTGCAGACCGATGTGCGGATGCGGCGGGACCTGCATACCGGGCTCGTCGGCGATGTCGTCCGGGCCGTAGTGGTCGACGAACGCCCACGCGCCGATCATGCGGCGTCCGAGGTTGGGCAGCAGCCGACGCACCTCGGTCGACTCGCCCAGCTTCACCTGCCGGGGGCTCAGCAGTTCACGGACCGGCTCGGCGACGACGAATCCGCGACCGCCGCAGACACTGGGCACGGGCGCGCGGTCAAGATTGCTCATGGCGCCCAACTTAGCGGGGCGAGCGTCGTACCGGCGGGTGCGGAAACGCGGATTTTCCTTGGTTAAGCCAATCAACTGACTTATGTGCGGGGCTACGGGGGTGGCGCGCTCGGGGACGGCTCGGCCGTGGACGTGGTGACCGCGCTCGGCACCGGGGACGGCGTACCGACCGTCGGACGCGGGACGCGGGCCGGCTGCGTCGGGCGGGAGGGGCCGCCGCGCGTGGTGAAGAACACCAGCGCGGCCACGGCGGCCAGCGCCAGCGCGCCCAGTACGGCCCGGCGCAGCAGCACCCGGCGGGGCCGGGCCGCGGCCGTCGGCGGGCGCAGGGGGCGCAGGTCGGCGGGGCCGACGGAGCGGGCCCGCGCGGCCAGCGCGGCCCGCAGTCTCTCCTCGACCGGCGTCTGGGCGGTGCCGGTACCGGAGTCGTTCATCGCAGCCCCTCCAGACGTCGGCCGAGGGCGTCCAGGGCCCTGCTGGCCGTGGACTTGACGGCACCCCGTGACAGACCGAGGGTCGCCGCGATCTCGGCCTCGCTCAGATGCGACCAGTAGCGCAGCACCAGGACCTCACGCTGACGCCGGGTCAGCGTACCCAACGCCGCCAGCACCTCCCGGTGGTCCTCGTGCAGCAGTACGTCCTCCTCCGGGGCGGGCGCGTGCTGTTCGGGGGCGGGGCTGTGCGCCCGTACGGTTCTGCGGCGGCGCAGCACCGAGCGGGCCCCGTTGACGACGCTGGTCCTCAGGTACGCCTCCGGGTCGTCGAGCGAGGCGAGCCGGTGACCGTGCCGGCGGAAGAGCGCGGTGAACGCGTCCTGGACGACGTCCTCGGCCGTGGGCAGGTCGTCCACCAGCAGCACCGCCAGCCGGACCAGGGAGAGCCGGCGATGGTGGTACAACTCCTCGATCCCGGGCGGCCGTTCGGGGCCGGGGAGGGGGACGGCGGTGGCGCCGCCGCCGGATTCCGTGCCCGCAGCGGGTGCTGCCGGGTCGGCGGGCGTGCCCGTACGGGCGGCGCGGGCGAGGACGCGGCTCCCCAGCGTCCGCATGAACCGCCGCCCGGGCGCCGGGCGCTGTGGGGCGCCGGTCCGGTTCCAGGGCAGGGCCGCCGTCGGTGGTGTGGCTGTCGTCATGGGTCTCCCGGAACGGGAAGCGGGGCGCCGCCGAGCGCCGGCCCCGCTTCCCGTCGCCGACTCGGCGGTGCTCAGCGGTGCTGTGGAACCGGCGCCGTTGTGACGGGGCCGTGGTGCGGAAGGTGCGGGTGCCGCTTTGGCGCGGGTATCGGGCTGGGGGTCGCGCCTGCGGGAGGCGAGGGTACGGGGCTCGGCTCGGCGTGCGTCGGCGTCGGCACGGGGGTCGCAGTGGCCGGCACGGGGGAGGGGGTCGCGGTGCCGGGCACTGAGGGCACGGGGGAGGGGGTCGCGGTGCCGGGCACTGAGGGCACGGGGGAGGGGGTCGCGGTGTGGACCGGTGAGGGTATGGGGGACGGGGTCGCGTGGTCGTTCGTCGGTTTCGGTGTCGCGGTGGCGCCGGTGTGGGCCGCGGCGTGGCTGCCGCCCTGGGCCGCCTGGGCGGTCAGGGTGCCGGCGACGGCCAGGGCCGCGCCTACGGCGGAGACCCCCAGGGCGGCACGCAGCCTGCGGGCACGGCTGGGCCGGGATGCACGGTGTACGGACATGGGTTCCTTCGGTCGTTCGGGTTCGGTCATCTGGTCGAAGTGGAGGCCTCCACCCCGACAGACGTCCGACCCCCGCCGAGGTTGCAGGCGACGACCGGGAAATTTCCCTGGACCGGTGATCAGGCGGTGGCACCTACCGGGGCGCCGGACCGCCGGGGCGCAGGATGCGCGATCTCGCTGTGTCCATGGCCGTCACCGTGTCAGAGTAGGCACGGGTGCAGAGGGAGTGGCCGGCCGACGGGGGTCTCCATGCATACGGCGTTCCTGCTCGGTACGGGGCTGTTCTGGACGGCGGCCTATGTGCTGTTGATCCGGACGGGGCTGCGGGAGCGTACGTTCGGGATGCCCGTCGTCGCCTTCGCCACCAACATCAGCTGGGAGTTCATGTTCGCGTTCGTGCGGCCCCCGTCCGGGCTCATGCACGTCGTCAACATCGTGTGGTTCTGCTTCGACCTCGCCGTCGGCTACACACTCGTACGGTTCGGGCGGGCCGAATTCCCGTACGTACCCGGCCGGTTGTTCCTGCCGGCGCTCGCCGTGCTGCTCGGCTTCGCCTACCCGGGCATGAACCTCGCCTCGGAGCAGTTCGACGCGGGAGGCGGTGCCATCACCGCGTTCGGGAGCAACCTCGCGATGTCCGGCATGTTCCTCGCGATGCTCGCCGCCCGCCGGGGCACGCGCGGGCAGTCCATGGGCATCGCGGTGACCAAGCTCCTCGGGACGGCCTGCGCCTCCCTGGCGATGCTCACCGACCCGGACTCGGTGCCCCGCCATGACAGCGCCCTCATGCACTACCTCTACGTCGGATGCTTCCTGCTCGATCTCGCCTACGCCGCCGCCTTGTCCGCCGTACGCCGAGGCGAGCGAACCACCCCCGTCACCGCCCCGGCGTAAGGGCGCCGACCGCGGGAGGTTCCCGCCGGGCCGCCCCGCACCAGGGCCGCCGGGGCGCACGGCGACGCACCTGCCGTCGGCCCGGGACCGTACGGCGACATCGTTGTCCGACCGAATGGCGCCGCGCCGGCGCCGGGTCGACGATGGTGGCGTGGGGTACGGCCGCCGCCGCAGCGCCGGTGCCGTCCGAGGCCGCCGGGGGACGGTGGCCGGCCCCGGCCGCGGTCAGCGGCCGGAAGGGAGGACACCGTCATGCTGGAGGTGAAGACGGTCGAGAAGCCGGACGAACGGCGGGACTTCCCCCGCGGCCACCTCGAGGCGCTCCACCTGACCGGGCTCGACTTCGCAGTGGGCACCTTCGAACCGGGGTGGCGCTGGTCGGAGTCCGTGGCGCCGATCGCGGGCACCGAGAGCTGCATGATCCATCACAACGGCTATGTGGTGCGGGGGCGGATGCACCTGCGCATGGACGACGGCGGCGAGGCCGAGATCGGCCCCGGCGACGTGTTCGTGTGCCCGCCCGGCCACGACGCCTGGGTGGTGGGCGACGAACAGGTCGTCGTCTTCGACTTCGCCGGGACCATGGCGAAGGAGTACGCGAAGGGCTGACCGAGCGGGCACGGCGGTCCGCCCGCTCGCAGAACCGGGTCGCACCCGGTGCGACCCGGTTGCCGTACCGGTGCCCGGCGCCGCGTTCGTCCGCCACCGAGGCAGGGGCGCCGCCGGCCGTTGCTACCGGAGGCAGTGCCGGCCAAGGTCTCAGCTCCTCATCCTTCGAAGACCCCCGCCCCCTCCTCCGCGAAGGTGATCGTGTCCGGGTGGCCGAACAGGCCGGGTAGGCCGCCGGTGTGGAGGAACACCGTCTTCTCGCCCGGGCGGATGTCACCGTCGCGGACGGCCGCGTGGAGGCCGGCGAGGGCCCGGGACGTGTAGACGGGGTCCAGGACCAGGCCCTCGGTGCGGGCGGCGAGCCGGAGCGCCTCGCTCGCCGGGCCGGTCAGCGTCGCGTACCCGGCACCCACCTGGTCCCGGCGCACCCGGAGCCCCTCGGCCGTGACCCCTTCCGTGGCGAGCGGTGCCGCGAACTCCGCCACGGCCGCCGCCGGATCGGCCAGGGCGCCCACGTCGACGCCGAGCACCGCACCGGTGCCCAGGGCCGCGACCAACCCGGCCATGGTGCCGCCCGAGCCGAGCGCGACCACCACCGTCCGCAGCTGGGGCACCTGCTCGTCCAGTTCCTCACCGCAGCGCACATAGCCACGGGCGCCCAGCACACCCGACCCGCCGAACGGGATCAGCGCGGGCCGGGCACCGCCGGCCCGCAGCCGCGCGCACACCTCGGCCGCCGCCGCGTCCAGCCCCGCCCGGTCCACCTCCCCCGCCCAGGCGAGCCGCGCCCCGAACAGCCCGTCCAGCGCGAGGTTCCCGGAGCGCGAGGCGCCCGGCGTGCCGCGCAGCACGAGGACGGCGGCAAGGCCCAGCCGGGCGGCCGCCGCGGCGGTCAGCCGGGCGTGGTTGCTCTGCGGGGCCCCCGTGGTCACGAGCGTGTCCGCGCCCTCGGCGAGGGCCGCGCCCACCGTCCACTCCAGCTTGCGGATCTTGTTCCCGCCGCCGCCCAGCCCGGTCAGGTCGTCCCTCTTGATCCACAGGTCCTCGGGGCCGAGCCCGAGCGCGGCGGCCAGCCGGGGTGCCGGTTCGACGGGGGTGGGGAAGGTGCCGAGCGGTACGGGGGAGTGGCTCATGGCGTACGCCCTTCGGTGCGGAGCAGGTGCGGATCGAGAGTGTGGATCGAGAGTGCGGATCGCGGGTGCGGATCGCGGTCGTTCGGGACCAGTCGATCACACCGGCAGCAGCCGGGCGATCAGCGTGCTGAGCTGACGGGCCGTACGGCACTCGTGCATCTCGACCAGGTCGGCGTAGGCGGGCGCGGCCGAGTCGCCGGTGCCCCACTGACCGCGTGGCTCGGGGTTGAGCCAGTACACGCGGCGGGCCCGCCGGGCGACCTCGCGTACGGCGGCCAGGTTCGGGTCGCTCATGTTCGTCCGGGCGTCCCCGAGGACGAACACGGTCGTACGCGGGCCCACCGCGCCGCCGTACCGCTCGGCGAACTCGCCCAGCGCCACGCCGTAGTCGCTGCTGCCGTGCCAGCCGGTCAGCGTGGCCTCGGCGCGGATGCGGGCGCTCAGGCCGTCGGGGTCGGCGCGGCCGTGGCCGAGCAGACCGGTCACCTCGTCGAGCCGGTTGACGAAGGCGAACACCCGGACCTTGCTGAACTGGTCGTGCAACGCCTGCACCAGCAGCATCGTGAAGTCCGAGAAGCCGGACACCGAACCGGACACGTCGCACAGCAGCACCAGCTCGGGCCGGACCGGGCGGCGCCGGCGCAGCACCGGCCGCATCGGCACCCCGCCCGTGGACAGCGAGGAACGCAGGGTGCGGCGCAGGTCGACGGTCCCGCGCGCGGCCCGGCGGCGGCGTGCGGCCAGCCGGGTGGCCAGCTTGCGCGCGAGCGGCTGAACGGCCCTGCGCAGTTCGGCCAGTTGGTTCCGGTTGGCGTACAGGAAGTCCACCCGGTCGGCGGTCGGTACGACACCGCGCCGGGCGATCTCGTCCCGCCCGCGCCGCTCGGCGACCCGGCGGCGCGCCTCCGCCCCGACCATCCGCCGGAAGGCCTCGATCCGCCGCCGGATCTCGTCGTCCAGCAACCGGTCCGCGAAGCCCGCGCCGCTCCCCTCACGGCCCCGGACATCGGCCCGTACCCGGGCCAACAGGGTCTGCGGGCGCAGCCGGTCCAGGGTCTGGTACGCGGACCAGCCGTCCGAGCCGGACGAACCGCCGTATCCGCCCAGGCCGTCGACCGCCTCCTGCGCCAACCGGGCCATCAGCGCACGGTCGTCGGCCGCCAGCGCCTGCGCCAGGCGGTCGCGCAGCGCCTCCCGGTCCCCGGATTCCCCGTCCGGACCGCCGACCCCGCGCGGGAAGTACAGGTCGAAGACCGGGTCGAACACCGCCCGCTGACCGGGGCCGTGCAGCAGCGTCGCGGCCAGCCCCTCGCGCAGCCGTTCCCGGTCTGCGAGTCCCAGGGCCTCCACGGCACGGGCCGCGTCCACGGTCTCGCCGGTGCCGATCCGCACGCCGTGGGCGCGCAGCGCCCCGACCAGCCCGGTGATCCGCTCGGCGACCGCGGTCACAGCGCGTCCAGGTCGAGCTTCGCCGCCGCCTTCTGGATGTCGTCCTGGTGCTTGAGGATCACCCCGAGACTGTCCCGTACGACCGTCTCGTCCAGGGTGTCGGCGCCCAGGGCCAGCAGGGTGCGCGCCCAGTCGACGGTCTCGGCGACGGACGGCGCCTTGCGCAGGTCCATCGCGCGCAGCGCCCCGACCACCCGGACCACCGACTCGGCCAGCGCCGCACTGAGGTCCGGCACCTTCAGCCGTACGATCCGGCGCTCCAGCTCCTCCTCCGGGAAGCCGATGTGCAGGAACAGGCAGCGGCGGCGCAGCGCCTCGGACAGCTCCCGGCCGGCGTTGGAGGTGAGGACGACGAACGGGCGGCGGGTAGCGGTGACCGTGCCCAGCTCCGGGACGGTGATCTGGAAGTCGCTGAGCACCTCCAGCAGCAGACCCTCCATCTCGACGTCGGCCTTGTCGGTCTCGTCGATCAGCAGCACGGTCGGCTCGTCGCCCCGGATGGCGGTGAGCAGCGGCCGGGGGAGCAGGAACTCCTCGCTGAAGATGTCGGTGCGGGTCTCGTCCCAGCTCTCGTCGCGGCCGGCGCTGATCCGCAGGAGCTGCTTGGCGTGGTTCCACTCGTACAGCGCCCGGGACTCGTCCACGCCCTCGTAGCACTGCAGCCGCACCAGCCGCGCCCCGGCCACCTGGGCCACGGCCTTGGCCAGCTCGGTCTTGCCGACCCCGGCGGGGCCCTCCACCAGCAGGGGCTTGCCCAGCCGGCCGGCGAGGAACACGGTCGTGGCGACGGCGGGCGAGGCGAGGTAGCCGGTCTCGGCGAGGCGTGCGGAGACGTCGTCGACGGACGTGAACAACGGGGCCTCCGGCGGGTCGGGAGCGGGGTCCGGTCGCCCCTATCTAAGCGCTTGTTCAGCGCCTGTGTCACGTGGATTCGAGGGGGCGGCCGCACGGATGAGGGAAAGGTGAGTACACCGATCGGTTTCACTTCGTCCGCCGTCCGGTTAACCTCGCCGCATGGCCTCCACAGACAAGCTGTCCCCACGCGACCGGCTGCTCGACGCGGCCGCCCGGCTCTCCTACCGCGACGGCGTCTCCGTCGGCATCGAGGCGCTGTGCCGCGAGGCGGGTGTCTCCAAGCGGTCGATGTACCAGCTCTTCGACAGCAAGGACGCGATGCTGGCCGCGAGCCTGGAGCGGCGCATCCCCTGGTACGAGGCCCGGTTCGCACACCCCGACCCGGAGGCGGCGACCCCGCGCGAGCGCATCCGGTACGTCTTCGAGCGCCTGGAACAGGCCTCCGTCGACGCCGGCTACCACGGCTGCCCCTACCTGGCCGTCCTGGTGGAGCTGAAGAACCCGGAACACCCCGCCAGTGCGGTCGCCCGCGCGGTCAAGGAGCGGCTGGCCGCGGCCTTCCGCGCCGAGGCGGAGCGTGGCGGCGCCCGCGACCCCGAACTGCTTGCCCGCCAGCTCCTGCTGGTCTTCGACGGCGCCAGCGCCCGGGCCGGCGCGGGAGTGGAACGCCTCGACGACGGACTGGCGACGGCGACGGTGACGGCGCTGCTGGACGCGGCGGGGATGGACTGACCCCCCGGAGGGAGAGCGCCCCGAAGAGGCGCGGGGCCGTGCCGGACATGCGGCTGCCGCCGCGAGAACGCGATGAGCCACGACGGGGCCCCACCCGGGCGACGGCGGATCGCGCCCCTTGCGGCGGAGCGCACCCGTACGGGCCAGCCCAACGTGCCGATCCGCTCGCCCGACCGGTCCAATGAAACGGTGACCGCGCCTCCGGACGACTGCCTCGCGCGCAACGAGTGGATCTGTGGCGCCTATCTGAGCACCCGCCGTCAGATCCTGCTCGACGCGGTCGTCCAGCACCTCCGGCTGACCGCCCTGTCCGTCCTCATCGGTCTGGTCATCGCCCTGCCGCTCGCGATGCTGGCCCGCCGCTGGAGCTGGTCGGCCGGTCCGGTCCTCGCCGTGACGACGATCCTCTACACCATCCCGTCGCTCGCCATGTTCTCCCTCCTCCTGCCCCTGTACGGGCTCTCGGCCACCCTCGTCGTCGCAGGGCTCGTGCTGTACTCGCTGACCCTGCTCGTCCGGAACATCCTCGCGGGCCTGCGCGCGGTCCCCGAGGAGACCCGGCAAGCCGCGCGCGGCCTCGGCTACGGTCCGATCCGCCTGCTGCTCACCGTGGAACTGCCCCTCGCCCTGCCCGCCGCGATGGCCGGCCTGCGCATCGCCACGGTCTCGGCGGTCTCGCTGGTCACGGTCGGCGCGATCGTCGGGTACGGCGGCCTCGGCAACCTCATCTACGCCGGCATGAACACCTACTTCAAGGCCCAGGTCCTCACCGCGTCCGTGCTGTGCGTGCTGATCGCCGTCGCCGCCGACCTGCTCCTGCTGGGTGTGCAACGGCTGATCACCCCCTGGACCAGGGCGGGCCGCGCACGCGTGCCTCCCCGGCGGGGGCGTGCACCCATGCGGCCCGTCGGGACGAAGGCGGGCCGCGCATGAGCGCCGCTCGCACGGTCGGGGCCGGGGCGGGTGTGGGTGCTGCACGGACGGGGCCGAGGCCGCCATGAGGACGCTCACCGCGACCTGGGGCTGGCTCACCGACCCCGCGCACTGGTCGGGCGACGACGGCATCCGGCACCGGCTGCTCCAGCACATGGTGCTCACCGCGGTGTGCCTGGTCCTCAGCTGCCTGATCGCGCTGCCCGTCGCCCTGGTCCTCGGCCACCTCGGCAAGGGCGGTGCGCTCGCCGTCAACATCTCCAACATCGGCCGGGCCGTGCCCACCTTCGCCGTCCTGGTCCTGCTGCTCCTGACGCCGGTCGGCAGGTGGGGCGAGGGGCCGACGGTGGTGGCCCTGGTGCTGTTCGCCGTCCCGCCGCTGCTCACCAACGCCTACGTCGGCATGCGCGGGGTCGACCGCGGCATCGTCCAGGCGGCCCGGGGCATGGGGATGACCGGACGGCAGACGCTGCTGCGCGTGGAGCTGCCCCTCGCGCTGCCCATGGTCCTGAACGGGGTACGCATCGCCGCCGTCCAGCTCGTCGCCACCGCCACCATCGCCGCGCTCGCCGGGGGCGGCGGCCTCGGACGGATCATCACCGCCGGCTTCAACCTCGCCAGCACCCCCCAGGTGGTCGCGGGCGCCCTGCTCGTCGCCGTCTTCGCGCTCGTCGTCGAGGGCGTCTTCGAGCTCGCGGAACGGCTGGCACCGGCGTGGGCGAGGACCGGCCGGTGACCGGCCGTGTCGGCCCGGGCCGGTCGGCGGGCCGAGCCCGCGTCGGCCCCGAACGGCCGAGGAGCAGAGGCGCCGCACGTCCGAAACGGCCCATCGGGACAGCCCTCGCCGTGGTCACCCTCCTCGTCCTCACCGCCTGCTCCACCGGCCCCTCCCTCGAGAACCGCGGACAGGTCACCGCGCCACCCGGCGACAGCCACCACCTGACCATCGGCACGGCCGGCTTCACCGAGAGCGACCTGCTCGCCCAGCTGTACGCCCAGCTCCTCGACCATGCGGGGTACCGGACCTCGATCCTCACGGTCGCCAACCGCGAGCTGTACGAACCGGCCCTCGAATCCGGCCAGATCGACGTCGTGCCCGAGTACGCGGCCACCTTCGCCGACTGGCTGAACGCCAAGACCCACGGCGCCGACGCGAAACCGGTCGGCTCACCCGACCTCGCCGCCACCCTGAAGGCCCTGCGTACGCTCGCCACGCCCCGCGGGCTCACCGTTCTCCCACCCGGCCGGGCGGTCGACCAGAACGCCTTCGCGGTCAGCGCCGCCTACGCCCGTGAGCACCACCTCACGACCCTGAGCGACCTCGGTGCCGCGCGGCTGAGGGTACGGCTCGCCGCCGGTGACGAGTGTGTGCAACGGCCGTACTGCGAACCGGGACTGAAGAAGGTGTACGGCATCGACATCACCGGCGTCGACCCCAAGGGCGTCGGCACCACGCAGGCCAAGCGGGCCGTGCAGGACGGCCGGGACCAGATGGTGCTGACCACCACCACGGACGCCACGCTCGACTCCTTCGGCCTGGTCCTGCTCGCCGACGACAGGCATCTGCAGAACGCCGACTACGTGGTCCCGGTCGTCAACCGTTCCCGCGCCGGCAGCGACCGCGTGGCGAAGGCGCTGGGCAGGCTGAACGACGTCCTCACCACACAGGACCTGGCGGAGATGAACCAGCAGGTCGACAGCTGGCGCCGGCTGCCCGCCGCCGTGGCCCGGACCTACCTCGCAGAAAAGGGGCTGCTGAGATAGGACACCCATGAGATCGGAGGTGCCACGAACAAGAGGTGTCACGCGTCCGCCACCGAGTCGAACGGCACCTGTCCCCGGGTCACGCCCCGCGCGTCCGCGTCCACCGAGCGGCGCAGCGCCTCGTGCAGCTTCGCCGGGGTGAGGACCCCGAGGAAGCGTGCGCCGTCCAGCACCGCGACCCACCCGGCGTCGTACTGGAGCATCACCCCGAACGCCTGCTTAGCGGCGCACCCACCGGTACCCACGCGGTCATCCGGTGGGCCAGGTCCCCGACCCTGCCGCCCGCCGCCAGTTCGTCGATACCGGCCCAGCCGTGCAGATCGCCGTGTCCGTCGAGGACCACCGTCCACCGCGCGCCCTCGGCCCGCAGCCGCTCGACGGCCCGTTCGGCGGGCTCGTCCAGCCGGGCCACCGGCGGCTGTTCCAGGTCGTCCCGCTCGATCGCGGTGACCGACAGGCGTTTCAGGCCCCGGTCGGCCCCCACGAAGGAGGCGACGTACCCGGTCGCGGGCGCCCCGAGCACCGCGCCCGGCGTGTCGAACTGTTCGATCCGCCCCTGTCCGTACACGGCGATGCGGTCGCCGAGCCGGACGGCCTCCTCGATGTCGTGCGTGACCAGCAGCACCGTCTTGCGCACGGCGGCCTGCATGCGCAGGAACTCGTCCTGCAGCTGCTCCCGCACGACCGGGTCGACCGCGCCGAACGGCTCGTCCATCAGCAGCACCGGCGGATCCGCCGCGAGCGCCCGCGCCACGCCGACCCGCTGACGCTGCCCGCCGGACAACTGCTCCGGGTAGCGCGACCCGTACGTCTTCGGGTCCAGTCCCACCAGGTCCAGCAGTTCGGCGGCCCGCGCCCGCGCCTTCGCGCGCTTCCAGCCGAGCAGCACGGGCACGGTCGCGGTGTTGTCCAGGACGGTGCGGTGCGGGAAGAGGCCCACCTGCTGGATGACGTACCCGATACGGCGGCGCAGCCGCACCGGGTCGACGCCGGCGATGTCCTCGCCGTCGACGAGGATCCGGCCGCACGTCGGCTCGATGAGCCGGTTCACCATCATCATGGTCGTCGTCTTGCCGCAGCCCGACGGACCGACGAGCGTGACCAGCTCGCCCTCGGCCACCTCGAAGGAGAGGTCGTCCACGGCCGTCGTGCCGTCCGGATACCGCTTGGTGACGTGCTCGAAGCGGATCATTCCCTCACGCTAACGGCGCCGCCCCCCGTATGCCCTCCGGCGGAGTGAAACGAACGGCCGAAGGGATGACGGCGTGACTGACGAAGTGCGACGTAGGACGGTTCTGGCCACGGCTCTGGGAACGGACGTACCTGTGGCCCTCGTCGCCGGCGCGGGTGCCGCGCCCCTTGCCGACCGGCAGACCGCGTACCGCATCCGCGTGCCCACCGGGCCCGGCCGCCTCGAGAACGGCCCGCGCGACCCGGTGACACAGCCCGTGTGGCATCGGGTCAGCTCAGCAGGACCACCTCCAGTGTGCGCGGACCGTGCACGCCCTCGACCCGGTCCAGCTCGATGTCGCTGGTCGCCGACGGGCCGGAGATCCAGGTCAACGGGCGTGCGGGGTCGAGACGTTCCAGGGCCTGCGGGACCGAGGAGACGACCTGGCCGGGCACGCGCACGACACAGATGTGGTGGTCCGGGATGAGCGAGATACGGCGCCGGCCCTGGTCGGGGGAGCCGTCCAGGACGATCGTGCCGGTCTCCGCGATCGCCACGGCACATCCCGTCACCACGCTGTCCACCCGGTCCAGCCGCTGCGGTGTGTTCACCGCCCGGTCGGGGATCCGCACCGGGTCCGCGGCGGCCATCCACTCCGGCGGCAGCCCGGGCGGCACCAGCACCTCCCGGGAGCCGCGCTCGGCCAGCAGCCGCATGATGAGCAGCGGCAGTTCCTCCGCGTCGGCGCGGTGCACGATCGCCCGGTAGTCCGCCAGGTTCTCGGCCAGCAACTCCACCGTCTGCCCGGTCGTGCGCTCCCCGTGCTCGCGCAGATAGTCCCGGGGCACCGCTTCCCGGTACGGCCGTTCGTCCGGTGTCACATCGGCGAGGGCCCGCCGGACCCGGCCCAGGATCCTGTCCCTGCTGCTCACTTGGTGCCGTCCCTTCCGCCGCGCGTGCGCTGCCACCAGTCCCGGAACGGCTCCGCCGGCACGGCCGGCAGATCCCGGGTGCCGCTCCACGCCTTCCCCGGGCCGGGCAGGGTACGGGGGTGCAGCCGACGGGTACGGGAGGCGAGCCGCTGACCGGCGCGCAGGACGCCGGGGCGGGCGAACACCCAGCGTGCCGCGCGCATGGCCGCCCGCTCGGCCGCGTGTCCCCTGGCCGGTTTCAGCATCACCTTGTTGCCCTGCCGCACCGCCGGGCCGCCCTCCACGACCCGCTCCCGCAGATGCACCAGCACCTCGGGGATGTCGATGGCGACCGGGCACACCTCGTAGCAGGCCCCGCACAGGCTCGACGCGTACGGCAGCGAGGCGTCGATGTCGCTTGCGGTGCCCCGGAGTTGGGGGCTGAGGATCGCGCCGATCGGACCCGGATAGACCGAGCCGTAGGCATGGCCGCCCGCCCGCTCGTACACCGGGCACACATTCAGGCAGGCCGAGCAGCGGATGCACCGCAGGGCCTGGCGGCCCACCCGGTCGGCGAGGGTGTCGGTGCGGCCGTTGTCGAGCAGCACCAGGTGGAAGGTCCGCGGCCCGTCCTCGTCGGTCGTGCCGGTCCACATGCTCGTGTACGGGTTCATGCGCTCGGCGGTGGAGGAACGGGGGAGGGTCTGCAGGAAGACCTCCAGGTCCCGCCAGGTGGGGACGATCTTCTCGATGCCGACGACCGAGATCAGTGTCTCGGGGAGGGTCAGACACATCCGGCCGTTGCCCTCGGACTCGACGACCACCAGGGTGCCGGTCTCGGCGACCATGAAGTTGGCGCCGGAGACACCGACCTTGGCCCGCAGGAACTTCTCCCGCAGATGCAGCCGGGCCGCCTCGGCGAGCTCGGCGGGTGTGTCCGTCAGGCCCTCGGGAGCAGGCCGGCCCCACGCGCCCATCTCGGAGCGGAAGATGTCCCGGATCTCCCCGCGGTTGCGGTGGATGGCCGGCACCAGGATGTGCGAGGGCCGGTCCTTTCCCAACTGCACGATCAGCTCGGCGAGATCGGTCTCGTAGGCGCGGATGCCCTCGTCGAGAAGGGCCTCGTTGAGCCCGATCTCCTGCGTGGCCATCGACTTGACCTTGACGACCTCCGACTCGCCCGTCTCCTTGACGAGCCGGGCCACGATCCGGTTGGCCTCGTCGGCGTCTACGGCCCAGTGGACCGTACCGCCTGCCGCGGTGACCGACTCCTCCAACTGGACCAGGTAGCGGTCGAGATGGCGCAGTGTGTGGTCCTTGATCTTGCGGCCCGCCTCGCGCAGCTCCGCCCAGTCGTCCAACTCGGCGACCGCACGGGCCCGTTTGGCGCGGATGGTGTGCGTGGCGTGCCGCAGATTGCCGCGCAGGGTGGGATTGTGGACCGCCGCACGCGCCGCCTCCGGAAAGGCCGGCATGCCGACGAACGTTCCGCTCATGCCGCCGGTTCCTCCTCCGTGCTCGCCAGGATCTCCGCGATGTGCACCGGCCGCATGTCCGTGCGCAGCCGGCTCATGGTGCCGCCGATGTGCATCAGACACGAGTTGTCGGCCGCGCACAGCACCTCCGCGCCGGTCGACTCGGCGTTGCGCACCTTGTCCGCGCCCATCGCCGCCGACACCTCTGCGTTCTTCACCGCGAACGTGCCACCGAACCCGCAGCACTCCTCGGCACCCGGCAACTCGACCAGTTCCAGCCCCTTGACGGCCTGGAGCAGCCTGCGCGGCCGGTCCCCGAGCAGCAGGCCGCGCAGTCCGTGGCAGGTCGGGTGGTAGGTGACCGTGTGCGGGTAGTGGGCGCCCACATCCGTCACGCCCAGCACATCCACCAGGAACTCCGTCAGCTCGTACGTCTTCGGCACCACCGGTGCCAGGGTCCGCGCGAGGGAGTCCCCGCGCCCCTCGGCCCGGGCCCGCTCGCCCATCCGGGGATACAGCTCCCGCACCATCGCCCCACAGGACCCGGACGGGGTGACGATCGCCTCGTACTCCCGGAAGACATCGGAGAAGTGCCGGGCCAGCGGCTCCGCCTCGTGCCGGTAGCCGGTGTTGTAGTGCGCCTGTCCGCAGCAGCTCTGGCCCATCGGGAAGTCGACGTCCACCCCCAGCCTGGTCAGCAGTTTCACCACGGCACGGCCGGTGTCCGGATAGAGCGTGTCGTTGACACAGGTCAGGAACAGGGCGACACGCATCGCGGCTCCTCGGGATCGGTCATCGGACGAGTGCAGGGTAGTGGGCGGACACCGCCGAGGGGGAGACGGCCTCGCCGGGGCGGATGCCTCACCGCGTGGCGAGCCGCGCCTCGGCCTCCCGCCGGCGGGCGCCGTCGCCACGGGGCGTGTACCGGGTCAACGGCTGGGTACGGGTGAGCAGCCGGCGCATCGCCGCCAGGTCGCCGGCCGGCCCGTGGGTCCGGGCCTGGACGAGGGGGTCGCCCAGGGCCGCCGCCTCCGCCGCGCCCACCACGGGCAGCCCGCAGGCGTCGGCGGTCAGCTGGCACAGCAGCGCGTTGCGGGTGCCGCCGACGACGGCGTACACCACGTCCGCCGGATGGTCGGCCAGCCGCTGCGCGTCCGTGACGGCCCGCCGGTGGGCGAGGGAATCCAGGATGCACCGGGTGACCTCGGCCCGCGCCGCCGGCACCGGCCGCAGCGTGTGTGTTTCCTGCTGAAGGTCAGGGCGGAGCGCGTCGACGAGTACCGCGAGCGGCACGCCGCCGTCCGGCTCCGGGTGACCGGCTGGCACGACTACTCGCTGTTCCTGCGGGACGACGGCCTGCTCGTCGGCTACCTGGAGACCGAGGACTTCGAGGCCGCCAAGGCCGCCATGGAGACCACCGAGGTCAACGCCCGCCGGCAGAAGGAGAAGGCGCCGTTCCTCGAGTCCCTGGACGGCACCCGTCCCGACGAGGCCATGAAACCGCTCACCGAAGTGTTCCACCTCGTCTGACTCCCCCCTCCCCGCAGCCACTCATGAAAAGACGCACCGTACGACGGGCTGGTCGACAACAACGCGTTCCAGAAGAACGGGCTGCTCACCCACGAGGGCTACCAGTACGCCGCCTGGTACACCGCCGGCCGCGACGCCGTTGTCGCCCGCCGCCCCCTCGGTGGTTCCCGCCCTCGTCGCAGCTGACCGGAAGTTCAGTAACAATCCATGATCCCGGGGCTCGGCGCGCGCCCCGGCATGTGCTGAACTGGGACCCGTCCGTCGCATCCGTCCCGTCCCGGGAGACCCGTTGAGCCTCAGCTACCGCCAGCCCGGCGTGATCCTCACCGACCGCCGCTTCACCGTGCCCCTCGACCACGCCGACCCGGACGGCGAGACGATCGAGCTGTACGCCCGCGAGGCGGTCGCGAGCGACAAGGCCGGGCAGGAGCTGCCGTGGCTGCTGTATCTCCAGGGCGGTCCCGGCTTCGGGGCGAATCGTTTCGTCGGACGTCAGGCCTGGCTCGACCGGGCCCTGAAGGACCATCGCGTCCTCCTCCTCGACCAGCGCGGCACCGGCGGCTCCACACCCGCCACCCGGCAGACGCTCCCGCTGCGCGGCGGCCCCGCCCGGCAGGCCGACTACCTCACCCTCTTCCGCGCCGACTCCATCGTCCGGGACTGCGAGACCATCCGCCCCGAGGTCACCGGCGGCGCCCCGTGGACCGTGCTCGGCCAGAGCTTCGGCGGCTTCTGCACGGTGTCGTACCTCTCCCTCGCCCCCGAAGGCCTCGCCACCGCCGTCATCACCGGCGGCCTGCCCTCCCTGCACGCCCACGCCGACGACGTCTACCGGGCGGCCTACCCACGCATCGAACGCAAGGTCACCGCGCACTACACCCGTTACCCGCAGGACGTGGAACGGGTCCGCCACATCGCCGACCACCTCCTCACCCACGACGTGGTCCTCCCGAACGGCTACCGGTTCACCGTCGAGGCCTTCCAGTCCCTCGGCCTGATGCTCGGCACCAGCGACGGCAGCCACCGGCTGCACCACCTCCTGGAGGACGCCTTCGTGCGCACCCTGGGCGGCCCGGAGCTGTCGGACGCCTTCCAGGAACAGGCCCAGTCCCTCCTGTCGTACGCCGCACACCCCCTCTACGCGCTCGTCCACGAGTCGATCTACGGCCAGGACACCCGCCCCACCGCCTGGGCCGCCGAGCGGGTCCGTGCCGAGTTCCCGCAGTTCGACGCGGCCAAGGCGCTCGCCGGCGACACGCCGGTCCTCTTCACCGGCGAGACGATCCATCCGTGGATGTTCGAGAACGACCCGGCGCTGCGCCCGCTGCGCGAGACGGCCGACCTGCTCGCCGCCCGCACCGACTGGCAGCCCCTGTACGACCCCGCACGCCTCGCCGCCAACGAGGTCCCGGTCGCCGCGGCGATCTACCACGACGACATGTACATCGACACCGCGCACTCCCTCCAGACCGCACGCGCTCTCCGCGGCCTGCGCACCTGGGTCACCGACGAGTTCGAACACGACGGCCTCCGCGCGGGCGCGCCGAGGGTCCTGGACCGGTTGCTGGCACTGGCGCGCGACGAGGTGTGAAGCGCGGGGAGCCGTCGGGCGCGGGGCAGGGGCGGGTCTCCGCAGGGGCGCGGGGCTCTGTCCGACGCGCGGCTACCGCCGCGTGGGCCCGACCAGCCACGTACGGCCCGCAGTCGCCGGACCGCGGGGGAGGGCACCCGAAAAGGCGGCGCGGCACCCGGCGGAGCGCATACCCTGCGGCCCATGACCGAGGCGAAGATCACCGAACTCCGGCCCCTGCCCGACGACTGGCAGCGCGCCCTGGCCGTGGTGGCCCACCCCGACGACCTCGAATACGGATGCTCCGCGGCCATCGCGGCCTGGACCGACGCCGGCCGAGAGGTCACCTATGTGCTGGCGACCCGTGGCGAGGCGGGCATCGACACCCTGGACCCGGCCACCTGCGGCCCTCTGCGCGAGCGCGAGCAGCGGGCCAGTGCCGCCGTCGTCGGCGTCACCACCGTGGAGTTCCTCGGCCACCGGGACGGAGTGATCGAGTACGGCCCCGCGCTGCGCCGGGACATCGCCGCCGCCATCCGCCGCCACCGCCCCGAACTCGTCCTCACCCTCAACCACCGGGACACCTGGGGCGCCCTCGCCTGGAACACCCCCGACCACGTGGCCGTCGGCCGGGCCACCCTGGACGCCGCTGCCGACGCGGGCAACCGCTGGATCTTTCCCGAACTCACCGAGCAGGGCCTCGAACCCTTCAACGGCGTCCGCTGGGTCGCCGTCGCCGGCTCCAGCAGCCCCACCCACGCCGTCGACGCCACCCCCGGCCTGGAGCGGGCGGTGGCCTCGCTGCTGGAACACCGCACCTACCTGGAGGCGTTGACCGACCAGGACCCCGAGACCTACGCCCGCGACTTCCTCACCGCACAGACCACCGCCCTCGCCGAGCGTTTCGGCGGCACACCAGCGGTGGCCTTCGAGGTCTTCGGCCGCTGAACCGGCCCGCGACCGCGCCGAGTCGACCGTGCCGAGTTGACCCTCCCCTTACGTCAGGCTTGAGGCTGTGAGCGGACGAAAGGGCAGGCACATGGGTTACTCGGTGGGGCAGGTGGCGGCGTTCGCGGGGGTGACCGTGCGGACGCTGCACCACTACGACAGGGAGGAACTGCTCTCCCCCAGCGAACGCAGCCGCGCCGGCTACCGCTCGTACAGCGACGCCGACCTGGCCCGGCTCCAGCAGATCCTGTTCTACCGGGAACTGGGCTTCCCGCTCGACGAGATCGCCGTCATCCTGCGCGACCCGCAGGCGAACGCCCTGCACCATCTGCGGTCCAGGCAACGGCGGTTGCGCGAGGAGATCGACCGGCTGGAGCGCCTCGCCGAGGTGGCGGAACAGGCCATCGAGGTGCAGCGCACCGGGGTGGCGCTCACACCCGAGGAACGCTTCGAGGTCTTCGGCGAGATCTCCTTCGACCTCAGCTACGCCACCGAGGCACAGCTGAAGTGGCGGCACTCGGCGGCGTACCGCGCAGCGATGGCACGGGCCGGGGCCCACACCAAGGAGGACTGGCGGCAGCTGATGCGTGAGGCCGCCGCCTGGCGGGGCGAGCTGCTCGCCGCCTTCGCCGCGGACGAACCCGCCGACGGCGAGCGGGCCGCCGAGGAGCACCGCCGCCATCTCACCCGCTGGTTCGCCCCGTGCCCGCCGGACATGCACCGGCGCCTCGCGGACGACCTCGCCGCCGACCCGCGCGCCTTCGCCCTCCTCGTCCCGCCGTCACAGGGACGCCCCGGTCTCGCCGCCTATGTGAGCAAGGCGATCCACGCCAACGCCGCGCGCCGTGACGGCTCCCGCACCGAAAACGAGGAGCACCCATGAGAATCCTGATCGCCACGGCCGGATCACGCGGCGACGTCGCGCCGTACACCGGCCTGGGGGCGGCGCTGGCCGACGCCGGGCACGAGGTCACGCTGGCCACCACCGACACCTTCGCCCCCCTCGCCCGCGGCGCCGGCCTCGGCTTCCGGCGGCTGCCCGCCGACCCGGGGGCCCACGGCGGCGCCGGCGGCGGACGCGAACTGATGCGCACGGCCGCCTCTTTCGTCACGGAGCTCGGCCGGGGGTTCGCCGAGGTGGTCGCCGAGGGCGCGGATCTGCTGCTGCTGTCCGCCACGACGGCCCCGCTCGGCTGGCATCTCACCGAGGCCACCGGGACACCGAGCCTGGGGGTGTACCTCCAGCCGACGGCACCGACCGGCGACTTCCCGCCCGTCGTCACGGGCGTACGGTCACTGGGCCGGGCCGGCAACCGCGCGGCCGGCCGTTTCGCCCTGCGCATGGCCGACCGCGTCTTCGGGCAGGCGGTCGCCGAGCTGCGCCGCCACCTCGGGCTGCCGCCCCTGACCCCGGCCGCGATGCGCCGGCGCCGGGAGCGGGAGAACTGGCCCGTGCTGCACGGCTTCAGCACCGCCCTCGTGGCACGCCCCGCCGACTGGCGGCCCGGACTGGAGGTCGCCGGCACCTTCTGGCCGTACGTCGGCGCCGGTGAGCAGCTGCCCGCCGCGGTGGAGGACTTCCTGCGGGCCGGGCCGAAGCCGGTACTCGTCGGCTTCGGGTCCATGGCGAGCGGTGAGGGCGAGCGGCTGAGCGAGATCGCCGTCCAGGCCCTGCGCCGCGCGGGGCTGCGCGGCATCCTGCAGTCGGGCGCCGCCGGGCTCACCGCCGACGGCAACGACGACGTGCTGACCGTCGGCGAGGTGCCGCACGCCCTGCTCCTGCCGCGGCTCGCCGCCGTCGTCCACCACGCGGGTGCGGGCACCGCGGCCGCCGCGCTGCGCGCCGGGGTCCCGGCCGTTCCCGTGCCGGTCACGGCGGACCAGCCGTTCTGGGCGGCACGGCTCGCCGCGATCGGCGCCGCCACCGAGCCCATCCCGTTCGCCGGTCTGAGCGCCGACCGGCTCGCCCGGGCCCTCGACCGGGCGGTGCGGCACCAGGCGTACGGCAGGGCCGCCGCGACCACCGCGGCGCACCTCGCCGCAGAGGACGGCGCGAGCCGGGTGCGGAAGGCCGTCGAACAGCTCGCCCAGCGCTGACCTGCACGATCCCTCAAGATCGGGGATGAGGCGTCCCCGGTAGGCTGTCCCTCATGCCAGACCACGTACCGGACCTTTCCGAGCTGCGCGGGGACTGCGCGGACTGCTTCGGGCTGTGCTGTGTCGCCCTGCCCTTCGCCGCGTCCGCCGACTTCGCGAGGGACAAGCCCGCCGGGAAGCCGTGCCCGAACCTCCAGGGCGACCACCGCTGCGGCATCCATGCCGACCTGCGGAAGAAGGGGTTCACCGGCTGCACGGTGTACGACTGCTTCGGTGCCGGGCAGAAGGTCTCGCGGGTCACCTTCGGCGGACAGGACTGGCGTACCGGCTCGAAGGAGCAGGCCCGCCGGATGTTCGACGTGTTCCCGGTCGTACGGCAGCTGCACGAGCTGCTGTGGTACCTGACCGAGGCACTCGGCCTGCCTGCCGCCCGTCCGGTCCGCCCCGAGCTGCGGCGGGCGCTGGAGGAGACCGAGCGGCTGACCCGGCAGACCCCCGAGGAGCTGGCCGCGCTGGACGTGGCCGCGCACCGCCAGCAGGTCAACGTGCTCCTCCTGCGCACCAGCGAGCTGGCCCGGGCCGGGGTCGCCGACGCGAAGAGCGGCAAGAAGGGCAGGGGCAAGGGGAAGGACCGCCGGGGCGCGGACCTCATCGGGGCCCGGCTGCGGGGCGCCGACCTGCGCGGGGCCAGCCTGCGCGGCGCCTACCTCATCGCCGCCGACCTCACCGGCGCCGATCTGCGCGACGCGGACATGATCGGCGCGGATCTGCGTGACGCCGACCTGACCGACGCGGACCTCACCGGCGCGTTCTTCTTGACCCAGCCGCAGCTCAACGCGGCCCGCGGTAACGCCGGCACCCGTCTGCCGGCGTCAGTCACCCGGCCCGTGCACTGGACAGCGGGTCGCTGACGCCGGGTCCTTCGGCGGCGGCGGTGCCGCGATGCGCGAGTGCCGCACGGTGCCGTCGTCCGTACCGCCCCGTGCCCCGTCAGGGCGCCTCTCGCCGGACCCGTTGAGCGGCGCCGCCCGCCGTTCCACCCCGAGCCGCAGCCCCTCCGGCATCACCGTCAGGCGTTCCGTCACGCTCAGCCGGTAGGCCGGGTCTGCCGACAGGTCGTAGCGGCGGAGCAGCAGGCCCAGGACGAGGGTCGCCTCGTGCAGGGCGAACTGGCGGCCGATGCAGGCGCGCGCGCCGGTGCCGAAGGGCTTGAAGGTGTGCGGGGGACGGGCCCGTACGGCCGCCGCCTCGAAGCGGTCCGGGTCGAAGCGTTCGGCGTTCTCGCCCCACACCTCCGGGTCGCGGTGCAGCATCGGGGTGAGGACGAGTGCCCAGGCGCCCCGGCGCATCGGGTGCTCGTCGGCGAGGACCGTGTCCTGGCGGGCTTCACGGGCGAAGGCCGGCGCGGTCGGCCACAGCCGCAGCGACTCGTCCAGCACCCGGCGGACGTAGCGCAGCTTGGCGACCTGGTCGTAGCCGGGCTGCTCGGTGTCGCCCCATACGTGGTCCACCTCGGCGCGGGCCCGGGCGGCGACCTCGGGGTGCCGGGCGAGGTAGTACAGGGCGAAGGAGAGCGCGCCCGAGGTGGTCTCGTGACCCGCGACCAGGAACGTGATCACCTGCTTGCGGACGTTCTCCGCCGACAACCTCTCGCCGGTCTCCGGGTGCGCCGTCTCCAGCATGCGGTCCAGCAGGTCACCGTCTGCCCGGCCCGAGCGACGGCGGGCCGCGACCAGGTCGTCGACCGTGCGGTTGAGGCGAGCCGTGTCGGCGGCGTTGCGCCGGGCGGCGGCACGCAGCAGCAGCGGGGCCAGCGGCCCGGGCACACTGTTCAGACGCTGGGCGTAGGTGAGCGTGCCGACCATCGCGGTGACGAAGGGGTGCGGCCGGTCCCGCTCGAAGGAGCCGAAGTCATGCCCGAAGCCGGTGCGCGCGATGGTCTCCAGGGTCAGTTTGGTCATGTCACCGGGCACGTCCACCGTCCGTCCGGCCGCCGCCTCGCGGTCCCAGTGGTCGGTCAGGCGCCGCGCGACCGCCAGCATCATGCCGTGATACCCCTCCATGGCCTCCCGGCTGAACCCGGGCGCCAGGACGTCGTGCGCCAGCTGCCAGTTGGGCTCGTGGTTGTAGGCGGTGAACAGGCCGTCCCCGGCGAGCGGACGCAGGTTGGCCACGCCGAGACCGACGTGCTTGGCGAACCGGGACTCGTCGGCCAGGTCCGCGGCCAGCCGCGAGCCCCACACGAACACGAACTCCTTGCCGAACGCCCGCCGCCGGAAGATCGGCCCCAGTTCGCGTGCGAAGCGCATGGAGTCCTGGATCGGGCTGCGCCGGTCGGCGCCCAGCACATCGCCGAGCAGCGGCACCCGGCGCGGCGGATGCGGGATGCGGTGCAGCTCGGGCCAGCCCTGTTCGGCGCTCCGGAAACCCTTCGGCAGCCCCGGCCCCGTCGGCGCCTTCGCCGTCTGCGTTTTCTCCGCCGTCTCCGTCATGACGCCGATCTCCCTTGATCCAGCGGGCCCTTGATCTGTGACGTGCACCTGTGTGACGTGCATCCGCGACGCGCGTGTTGTACGTGGGTTCAATAACGTGTTCCAGTGTGGGCCGCTTGTTGAATCCGCGTCAAGTAAAGTGACGCCATGCCCGCGAACCAGGGGGAGCGCGCCCGGCGCAGACTCAGCACCGAGGAACGCCGTGAGCAGCTGCTGTCGGTCGGCGCGAAGCTGTTCTCGGAGAGCCCCTACGACGACGTGTGGATCGAGCAGGTCGCCGAGATCGCCGGGGTCTCCCGCGGGCTGCTGTACCACTACTTCCCGACCAAGCGGGACTTCTTCGCGGCGGTCGTGGAGCGCGAGAGCCGGCGGATGCTGCGGATGACGGCGGCCGTGCCCGGTGTGCCGGTGCGCGAGCAGCTCACCGCCGGCCTCGACACCTACCTCGCCTACGTCCAGGCCCACGCGCACGGCTTCCGTGCCTTCCACCGCGCCGACGCGGCCGGCGACCAGGCCGTGCGCCGGGTCTACCAGCGGGCCCTGGCCGCCCAGGAGCAGCAGATCCTCGCCGCGCTCGCCGCCGACCCCGAGTTCGGGCCCGTCTCCGAGGGCGCCCCGCGGGTGCGCCTGGCCGTGCGGGGCTGGCTCGCCTTCACCACGGCCGTGTGCCTGGAGTGGCTGCGGGACGGTGAGTTGACCCGTGAGCAGGTGCGCGACCTGTGCGCGCGGGCGCTGTTGGGTGTCATCGCCTGATTCCCTTCCCCTGAGGGGAGCGGTTGGCGTGCGCCCCGATCTTCGATAGGTTAGGCAAGGCTTACCTAAGGAGGTCTCGGATGGGTGACACGCAGGACTGGACGGCCGCACCCGGCGCGGCGGAACGGGCGCGATCGGTGCTGGCCGCCGCCTGGTCGTGCGCGGTGACCGCGGACGGCGCCCGCGAGGAGTACGTCGGCGCGCACACCGTGACCGACGACGGCGCCGTGCGGCTGACGGTGCCCGACGGCAGTGCCCTGCTCACCGCGGCCATCTGCGCCCCACGCCAGGAACCCTCCGCCGTGCTGGAGTTCGCCGACGTGGCGCCCGTACCCGTACGGAGCCGGATCCGGGCCCGGCTCCACCTCGCCGGCTGGTTCGCCCCGGACCGCGGCACCCTGCTGTTCCGGCCCACGCGCGTGGTGCTGCGGCAGTCCTCCGGGGCCGTGGTCCTCGACCTCGACGAGTACGCCGCCGCCCGGCCCGACCCGCTCGCCGAGGCCGAGGCCCGCCTCCTGACCCACCTCGCCGACGCCCACCCGGACGCGGTCGAGCGGCTGACCCGCCTGGTGCGGCCGGAGAGCCTGCACGCCGCGACCCGTGTCCTGCCCCTCGCCGTCGACCGGCACGGACTGACCCTGCGCATCGAGCGCACCCGCGCCCACGGCGACGTACGGCTGCCCTTCCACACGCCCGCCGACGACGTCGCCCAGCTCACCGAGCGCATGCACGCCCTGCTGGCCCAGGCCGCCGGGGCCGCCTGCCCCCGCGCGCTACAGCGGCAGCGCGCAGACGGCGACGGGTGAGGCGAACGGCTCACCGGCCGACCGGAGTCCGCCGCTTTCCCGGTCCACGTGGAAGACGGTGACCGTACCCGAGTGCTGGTTTGCCGCGAACAGCAGCCCGCCGTCCGGCGACAGGGCGATCTGCCGCGGGAAGTCCCCGCCCACCGGCACCGTGCCGAGCAGCCGCAGCCTTCCGCCGCCGGCCTCGATCGCGTACCGCGCGAGGCTGTTGTGGCCCCGGTTGGCCAGGAACGCGTACCCGCCGTCCGCCGTCACCACGAACTGCGCCGGGTAGTTGGTGCCGCCGTCCGAGCCCGTCGGCTGCGGCTCGCCGACCGTCAGCCGGCCGGACGCGGGGTCGTAGGCGCAGACGGCGACCGTGTCGTCCACCTCGTTGGCCAGGTACGCGTACCGCCCGCCCGGATGGAAGGTCAGATGGCGCGGTCCGGCGCCGGGTCGCGTGTGGGCCTGCGCCACCTCCGTCAGGGTGCCCTCCGCCGCGTCGAGGCGGTAGCTGTAGACGGTGTCGGTGCCGAGGTCGACCGCGAGGACATGACCGCCGTCCGGGCTGGTGAGGACCTGGTGGGCGTGCGGCCCCCGCTGCCCCGGACCCGGTGGCGGAGCGGAGTGCGTGACCAGGTCGGTGCGCTCGCCGAGGGCACCCGAGGCGTCGATCGGATGCACGGCGACACTGCCCGAACCGTAGTTGGCGCTCAGCAGCCACCGTCCGCAGGGATGCACCGACAGATGGCAGGGCCCCGCCCCACCCGTACTCCGGGCGCCGAGCGGCCGCCGGTCCGCGAGGCGTACCGCCGTCACACCGCCGTCCTCCCGCTCGTCCACCGCGTACAGCGTGCGGCCGTCCGGGTGCACGGCGAGATACGACGGGTCGGGGACACCGGTGAGCGTGCCGGAACCGCTGATCCCGCCGGTCGACGGGTCGTAGGAGGCCAGCCCGATGCCGGTGCCGCCGCCGTCGACCGAGGTGTACGTGCCCAGATACAGGGGGCGCCGCCCGGACCCCTCGCGGGGAGGCGGGGCGGCGCCGGGCTCGTCCGCCACGGCCGGGGGGTGGTCCGGCGGAGCCGCCGGTGACGGCACCGCGACCACGGCCGCCGCACCCGCCGCGGCCCCGACGAACCGGCGCCGGCTCCAGCCGCCTCCGGACCTTCGCCCGCTCGGGGGAGATTCCCCTCGCGCCGCCCGCGCCTGTCCGCCCATGCCGCACCTCAGGTCGTCGGTTGCCCCGCTCGTGTCAGCAACCCTGGCCCGAACCCGCCACCAAGGGCAAGACGGGCAACGGGGGTTGCGCTGGGTGCAACAGGCGGCCGGTTCACCACTCCCCGTCCTCGACCGGCTTGCCCGGCGCGTCCTTCAGCGGGGCCACCTGGCCCGCGGACGGCGGCTGCCAGGGGTCCAGATCGTCCCCCAGCCAGTCGCCGACCGGCTTGACCGCCTCCAGGGTGTCCGTGGGGGCCAGATCCTCGGCGTCGGCGTCGTAGTAGTCGTACCAGGGCAGTCCCGCGCGCGTGTACGCCGCCCGGTCCACCGGCGACGGCGGGGGTGCCTCACCGGTGATGCGCCGCCACTCCGGCGGCGTGACCAGGTGCACGAACACCCGCCCGGCGGCCTCCTCGGACCAGTCCGTCAGCGGCCGTTCGTCCTGGTAGACCTCCTGCCGCATCGAGCCGCCGACGCCCAGGCCCATGGCCGCGGCACGCCGGGGTCCCGCACCCGCGGCCGGCGGCGGGGCCGCGCCGGGAGCGGCCGGCACCAGCGGGGCACCGCCCGGGGCGGACGCCGTCATCGGCATCGCCGGGCCGCCGTACCCGCCCACAGGCCCGGCCGACAGGGCCCTGCGGCGCGCCTCCTCCCGCTCCCGCTCGCGGCGCCGCCACTCGGCGAGCACCGGCTCCTTCAGCGGGAACGACTGCAGCTGCACCCCGCCCCACACCTCCTCGCCGGTGACCTGCCCCTCCACCGTCGCGCCGAGACCCAGCGGCACGGCGACAAACTGGCGGACGGTCCCCTTCCCGGAGTTGATGCCGTCCAGCCAGGGCTGGCGGGGCAGCACCACGTAGTTCTGCGGATCCCGGGCCAGACGGCCGCTCCAGGGCCGCCCGGACACCGCGCACACCTTGCCGACCCCGACCTGGAGGGCCGCCGGCTCCCTCGTGCCGGAGAAGCTCAGCCACATCGCCTCGCGCAGGTACACCGGCAGCATCACCCCGCCGCGCGCCCGCCACTCCTGGGGGACGGTGTCGGCGTAGTCCGCGACCCGCCGGACCGGGAACTCGCCCAGCCCCGGCGGCAGCGGATGCGTACCCGTCTCCGGCAGCCGCAGCGTGCGGACGAACCGCACCGCCACCCCGCCCGGCAACCGCAGGGTGTTCCCGTCGATCCGCACCCCGGAATCGGTCATCCGTCGTCCCCTCGCCTCGCGCGCCGGCACTGCCCGGCACGCCCCTTCGCCCGGGCGGCTGCCCGCCCGGCACCTTCCTCGCCGGGCCCCGCCCGGCGGCTTCCTCACGGATAACGTTCGCCGAACCCCGTACGGTTCCGCCACAGCTCCTCCTGCACCCCGAGCCGTTCACGCAGCCGGGTCATCCGCGGCAGCTTCGCCCGCTGCTCGCGGGAGACCCGGTCGAGCTCCTCGAGCAGG
Organism: Streptomyces sp. NPDC001135; assembly: GCF_053598395.1. NCBI lineage: Bacteria > Bacillati > Actinomycetota > Actinomycetes > Kitasatosporales > Streptomycetaceae > Streptomyces > Streptomyces sp. NPDC001135. The sequence continues at coordinate 117,181 of NZ_JBSFKD010000018.1, forward strand.
CGCCGGGTGCGGTGCTCGGTGTTCAGCTCGTCGATGATCCGGGTCGTCTCGGTCAGCACGGCCCCGAGGAGCTGCCAGTTCGTCCAGTCCTTGCCGATCTCCTCGCGCAGCAGCTCGGCCAGCCGGTCCCGGGTGCCGGCCGCCGTGTGCAGCTCGGCCGACAGACGGGCCTCCGCCGACTCGGCGTCCTCGCTGAGATGGGTGGTGACCAGGACCCCGAAGCTGACCACGGCGTCCGCGATCTCCGACAGCAGCTGTTCCACGGTCACCCCGACCCGGGACGGGAACAGGTCCTCGGCCCCGCGGGCCTTCGCCAGGTCGGTGAAGGACCGGGCCAGCACCCGCAGGACCACCGTGCAGATCTCGAGCGTGTCCAGGCCGGTACGCAGCACCACCCGGTGCAGCAGCCCCTCCTTGACGCGCGGATTGAGCCGCAGGCTGTCCTCGGCCTGCCGCAGCGAGGCGTCCACGTGGGCGATGTGCTGGTCCAGCCGGCGGGCCTCGTGCAGCCGTTCGGCCGCCCGCTCCCAGGGGATCCGGCCGGCGGCCTCCTCACCCATGCGCAGCATCAGCTGCCGTATCCGGCGCGCCAGGTCCTCCATCGAGCGGCCCGCCTCGTCCACCCACACCGGGGGTGGGAGCAGCAGGTTGCAGGCCGTCCCGACGACCGCGCCGATCAGCGTCTCCACGATGCGTGCCCACGCGGTGAAGCCCACGGTGGTCACGCCGAGCACCAGCATGGCGCTGATCGCCACCTCGGCCACGTACTCGTCGACCCGCACCAGGTGCCCGACCGCGAGCGAGGCCACGATCAGCAGCGCGAGGCTCCACCAGGTCAGCCCCACCAGCACGCTGAAGGCGATGGCGACCAGCACCCCCGCCACCACCGAGTTCACCCGGCGGATGCCGTTGGTGAGAGTGGCGTAGAAGGTCACCTGGACGACCAGCAGCGCGGTCAGGGGGGCGGTCAGCGGGGCCGGCTCGGGGCTGAGGCGCAGCGCGACGACGTAGGCGATCGTCGCCGCGGTCGCCGACCGCAGTGTCTGGACGACCACCGGTTGCCGACGGCGCTCCAGGAGGCGCAGGAGTCCCGTGGTCCACTTGCGTACGTCGTGCATCCCTTGGCCTGTTCCCCTTCCGCGGGCCGGACGAACGTGGTTCGATCGCGGACCGTAGGTGTCCGCAAGGGTGCGTGCAGTGAGTTCAGGGGTGCGGAGGCCGCCGGACCGAGAGGCCTTCGCGAGGCCGTCGAGACGTTACGGGAGGGGTCGGCATGGGGGAGAACCGCGGCGGCGGGAAGCCGGAGGGCATCGCGCTGCTCCAGCAGGCGCACGCCTATCTGCGCGAGGTGGTCGCCGAGGTGCCGGAGGAGGCCTGGGGCGGGCCGACCCCGTGCTCCGAGTGGACCGTCCGGCAGGTGCTCAACCACGCGCGGATCGACCAGCACGCGTACGGTCTTGCGCTGGTCGCCGACCGGCCCGGCGAGGACTCGTTCCAGCCGGCCGACGCCCTCCACGGCGATCCGGTGGCCGAGCTGGACAAGGTCCTGGACGCCGTGGCCGACGCCTACGCGCAGCTGCCCGCCGACGCGGAGTCCGTGCCGACGCCGCTGGGCCCGCTGCCCCTGCCGCTGGCCGCCGGCGCGGGTGCGCTGGACGCCGCCGTGCACGCCTGGGACATCGCCGTCGCCACAGGGCAGAACCGGCCGCTCGCACCGGCGCTGGCCGCGGGCCTGCGGCCGGCCGCCGACCACCTGGTGCCGGGACTGCGCGAGTACGGCGTCTTCGCACCGGCCCTCCCGTCCGACGATCCCCTGGACGAGGCAGCGGCCCTGCTCGCCTTCCTCGGCCGGGACCCACGGTGGACGCCTGAGCTCACCTGACCTCGGGCCCGGGCAACCCTGCGCGGCGAATCGGGGTGGGATCCCGGGCGACCTACGTGGCGACCTGTCGGTGGCTGAGGTCCGCTGACCGTGCGGCCCCGTGCGGGTCCCGGCGTCGGGGCCGGGTGGGCCCGCGGGCAGCCGTCCGCGGCGACCGGGAGGGGGGCGCCCCCCACTGTTCCGACCGGGTGGGACACCGGGCAGCCCCCGAGCCCGCAGGGGGGTGCCCGGAGCCGTGGAGCGGTGGGCAGCCGCATGGTCCGGGCCGGCGCCGGCCCGGCAGCCTGGAGCCATGACACGGCATCGGCTCACCACCGTCCTGGCCCTGCTGACAGGTCTTTTCGCGGCCGGGGCGGGCTTACCCGCGACCGCCGCCCCGCCCACGCCCGCCACGGCCCGGACGAGCGTCCCCGCGACCGGCGAAGGCCCGGTCGTCTCCGCCCTCGACCGCGCCGCCCACCCGCTCCGCACGGTCGAACCCGGCGGTCCCGACCGCGACCTCGGCGCCCTGGACCGGATGATCGGCGCCGCCGGGGTGGTGGGACTCGGCGAGGCCACGCACAGTTCGCACGAGTTCTTCGCCCTCAAGGACCGGGTGTTCCGGCATCTGGTCGAGAGGAAGGGCTTCCGCACCTTCGCGCTGGAGGCCCCCTGGAGCACCGGGCGGCGGCTGGACGACTACGTGGTGCACGGCACGGGTGATCCCCGGCGGATCATGCGCGAGGAGTTCCAGCGGGACTACCTGTGGTGGAACAACACCGACTATCTGCGCCTCGTGGAGTGGATGCGCGCCTACAACGTCCGCCACCCCGCCGACCCCGTCCGCTTCCTCGGCGACGACATCGGCTGGGCCGGGCCCGAGGTCTACGACACGGTCACGGACTATGTGGCCCGCACCCACCCCGACGCCTCGGCCCAGCTTGCCGCGTCGTACCGCGGGCTGCGGCCGGCCGTGGCCACGGGCCCGTACATCGAGCACTACCTGCACACGCCGTACCCCGAGCGCAAGGAGATGGCCCACCGCACGGGTCGTGCGCTGGAGCTGCTGAGGCGGCTCGGGCCGGGCACGGACCGGGCGGCGTACGAGGAGGCCGTGCGCAGCGCCACCGCGGTGGACCAGGTCGCCCGCCAGTACGCCTACGACTTCGGCGACCCCGCCCAGCTGGCCGCCGGCATGCGCTACCGCGACGCGACGATGGCCGCGAACGTGGCGCGGTGGCACCGGCGCACCGGCGGCAAGGTACTGCTGTCCGCGCACGACGCCCATGTCGGGTACGTGCCGCAGCAGCCCGCCCAGTACCCGAAGATGCAGGGCGCCTTCCTGCGTGACCGCCTCGGTGCCGGTTATGTGAGCGTGGGCCTGACCTTCGACCGGGGCTCCTTCAACGCCACCGGCACGGACGACGCCGTCCACCGCTTCACGCTCGGCCCCGCGGGTCCCGGCACCAACGAGGCCACCCTGGACCGGGTGCGCCTCGGCGACTACCTGGTGGACCTGCGCACACTCCGCTCACCCGCACGCGACTGGCTGGAGCGGGCCCGGCCGACCCGCAGCATCGGCACCGCCTACCCCGACGGCCCCTGGGACATCGCCCTCGCCCGCAGCCACGACGTGCTGGTCCACCTCCATCGCGTCGGGGCGGCACGGCTGCGCGACCGGTAGCCGGCGACCTCCGCGAGATCGCCGCAGCGCTCCGGAGACCGGCGCGCCGCCGGGCCGGCGAGTCGTCGAGGAACAGGGGCGGACCGCCTGCCGGACCGTCAGGCGTACAGCTTGTCGACGAACGCGTACACATGGCCCGTCATACGGGCGATCTGCTCCTCCGTCGTCAGGCTCTCCTCGAACCGGGCCCCGGACTCCGGTACCTTCCTGCCCCGCACGTACAGGGAACACGCCAGGTCGGTGCACATGTACAGGCCGACCGAGTTGCCCTCGCGGCCCGCCGCGCCGGCCTTCCTCGCCGCCATCAGCGAGACCCCGCCACGGGGATGCGTGGTGAGGCACACCGAGCACATGCTGCGGTGCAGGAACCCGCGTGGGGCTGCCTGGAAGCGGAAGGCGACGCCGACCAGCCGGTCGTCCCGTTCGGTGACCAGATAGCTGCGGTCGGGCGCACCCGGGTCCCGCCAGCCGAGGAAGTCCAGGTCGTGCCAAGGGCGTTCACCGAGATCCCGGGGAACCGTCAGCCGTTTGGCCTCCCCCTTGGAGCAGTTGACAAAGGAGTTGCGGATGTCCTGCTCGGTGAGAGATCTCATGGCGGGAGTCCTTCCGGGTGCGTCGGCGTAACCTAGGGGGTCTAGGTTCACGGCTAGCGTAGATAGCCGTGGGCAGGGTGGGCCAATGGATTTCGGGCCGGTGCACTGCCACCGTGTGCCCGGCCCCGTGCCGGCCTGTTCCGAGGAGGCCGGTGCGCCTTCACCCCGTGTGCGTCGGTTTCGGCTCCGGAGGCCATACGCCGGGCGTGAGGACGCCCAGGGCGTAGGCGCGGGCGACCAGTTCGGTGCGGTTGGCGGCGTTCCAGCGGGTCGACAGGCGGCGCAGGTGGTAGGCGACGCCGTCCTTGCTGAGGCCGAGTTCCCGGGCGGCGCCGGCGGTGGTGGCGCCGCCCGCCAGCAGGGCCAGCACCCGGCCCTCCACCGGCGTGACGCGCACGGGCTCCGGCCCGGCCGGCGCGCACTCGCCCCGCACCCGCAGCATCACCAGCAGGGCCGGTGTCTCGTCCACGCTGTCGCTGACCGGATCGGCCGTCAGTTCCCCGAACCGCTCGCTCCCGCCGGGCGCCCCCCAGCGCACCGACACCTGGTAGCGCGAGCGGTGGCGCAGCCGCAGCGCCTCGGCGATCCGCTCCACCTGCGTGGCCTCCTGCGGCCGGAACAGCTCCAGCACGTCCCGGCCCCGCAGCCGCCCGGGCGTCGTACCGCACTCGGCCGCCATCGCGGGGTTGGCCAGCACCACCCGGCCGTGGACATCGCACACCGCGACCGGCACCGACACCCGGTCGAAGAGCGTCAGGGCCCGGTTGCGCCACACGACCCCGTCGGCCCGCCCCGCATCCACACCTACCTCCCGAAGTGCCCGGACAGCCCCTCATCCAAGACGGAGATCCAGGTCAGCGGCAAATCCGACGGTCCGTGAGCGCGTGTCCCAGAGCCCCTGGTCCGACGTCGGCGCAAGCCCCGTGACCGATTTTTGACTACACGATCGTGTAGTGCGGTGGCCCGCGCACACCCAGCCGGTCGACCACCCTGGAACCCGGTACTCGGTTACCGCGAGTACTCCGTTACCGCGAAAGGCAGTTGCCGCGCCATGCCCCCCACCGCAGTGCACCCCGACCCCGCCGGTACCCTGCCCGGCGTCCCCGTCGCCGACATCACCGCCACCGGTCCCGGCCGTACTCCCCTGCAGCAGGTGATGGGCCTGATGCGCACCCATGGTCCGGTGCTGGTGCGCCGGCTGCACGGCCGGGACGTGCTGTTCGTCGCCGACGCCGGCCTGGTCGAGGACCTCGCCGACGAGGAGCGGTTCGCCAAGCACGTCGGCCCCGCGCTGGAGAACGTCCGCTCCTTCGCCGCCGACGGCCTGTTCACGGCCTACAACGACGAGCCCAACTGGGCCAAGGCGCACGACATCCTGATGCCCGCCTTCGCGCTCGGTTCCCTGCGCACCTACCACCCGGTCATGCTCAAGGTGGCCCGCCGGCTCATCGACTCCTGGGACCGCGCGGCACGCGACGGGCGCCCCGTCGACGTGCCCGACGACATGACCCGCATGACCCTCGACACCATCGGGCTGGCCGGCTTCGGCTACGACTTCGGCTCCTTCGGGCGCACCGAGCCGCACCCCTTCGTGGAGGCGATGGTCCGCTGCCTGGAGTGGAGCATGAACCAGCTGGCCCGCACCCCGGGCCAGGACCACTCCGCGGCCGACGCGGCCTTCCGGACGGACGCCGACCACCTCGCCCGGGTCGTGGACGACGTCATCGCCTCCCGCACCGGCACCGACCAGAGCGGCGCCGAGGACCTGCTCGGGCTGATGCTCAGCGCCCCGCACCCCGCCGACGGCACCACCCTGGACGCCGCCAACATCCGCAACCAGGTCATCACCTTCCTGATCGCCGGCCACGAGACGACCTCCGGCGCGATGTCCTTCGCCCTGTACTACCTCGCCCAGCACCCCGCCGTGCTCCGGCTGGTGCAGCGCGAGGCCGACGCGCTGTGGGGCGATGCGGCCGACCCCGAGCCGTCGTACGACGACATCGGACGGCTCACCTACACCCGCCAGGTCCTCAACGAGGCGCTCAGGCTGTGGCCGACGGCCGCCGCCTTCAGCCGGCACGCCCGTGAGGACACCCTGCTCGGCGGCCGGATCCCGCTCGCCGCCGGCCAGGCCGTCACCGTGCTCACCCCGATGCTGCACCGGCAGCCCGTGTGGGGCGACAACCCCGAGCTGTTCGACCCCGAGCGGTTCAGCGCCGAGGCGGAGGCGGCCCGCCCGGTGCACGCCTTCAAGCCCTTCGGCACCGGTGAACGCGCGTGCATCGGGCGGCAGTTCGCACTGCACGAGGCGACCATGCTGCTCGCCATGCTGGTGCACCGCTACCGACTGCACGATCACGCCGGCTACCGGCTCACCGTGAAGGAGACCCTCACCCTCAAGCCCGAGGGCTTCACCCTCACCCTCACCCCCCGCACCCCCGCCGACCGCGTCCACGCCCCGCTGCCCGGCACCCTCCCCGCGCAGGACGGCCTGACGTCCGCCCCGGACACGCTCCCCTCCCGGGTCCGCCCCGGCACGAGCGTCCTCTTCCTGCACGGCAGCAACTACGGCACCTGCCGCGCCTTCGCCGCCCAGCTCGCCGACGAGGCCGCCGCCGTGGGCTGCGCCACCGAGGTCGCCGCCCTGGACGCCTACGCGGACGGACTGCCCACCGACCGGGCCGTCGTCATCACCGCCGCCTCGTACAACGGCCGCCCCACCGACGACGCCGCCGCCTTCACCGCATGGCTCGACGGCACGCCCGACCTGACCGGCGTCACCTACGCCGTCCTCGGCGTCGGCGACCGCAACTGGGCCGCCACCTACCAGCACGTCCCCACCCGCATCGACACCCGCCTCGCCGAACTCGGCGCCACCCGCCTGACCGACCGCGCCGCGGCCGACGCCTCCGGCGATCTCACCGGCGCCGTCCGGCAGTTCACGGCCGGGCTGCGCACCGCGCTCCTGACCGAGTACGGCGACCCGGACGCCACCGACGGCACGGCCGGCGAACCCGCCCACGCCTACGAGGTGCGCACGCTGAGCGGTGGCCCGCTGGACGCCCTCGCCGAGCGGCACGAACTGGTCCCGATGGCCGTGGCCGAGGCGTACGACCTGACCGCGCCGGGCCACCCGCGCACCAAGCGGTTCCTGCGCATCGCGCTGCCCGACGGCGTCACCTACCGCACCGCCGACCACCTGACCGTCCTGCCGGCCAACGCCCCTGACCTGGTGGACCGCGCCGTCGCCGCGTTCGGCCTCGACCCCGACGCCGTCCTGGACATCTCCGCCACCCGCCCGCGCCGATGGGGGTCCCCCCGCGCGAGCGGAGCCGAGCGTGGGGGAGCCCTCGCCGTGGACCGCCCGCTCACGGTACGGCAACTGCTGACCCACCACGTCGAGTTGCAGGAGCGGCCGACCCCCCGGCAGCTGACCCTGCTCGCCGAGGCCAACCCGTGCCCGCCCGAGCGCGCCGCCCTCGCCGCCCTGACCGGCGACGACCCGCGCACGCTGGTGGAGTTGGCCGAGGACCACCCCGCCGTGCGCGGTGCGCTGGACTGGCCGCTCCTGCTCGACCTGCTGACCCCGCTGCGGCCCCGTCACTACTCGGTGTCCTCCTCGCCGGCCGTCGACGCCGGGCACGTCGACCTCATGGTCTCCGTACTCGACGCGCCCGCCCGCTCCGGCCGGGGCCGCTACCGAGGCGTCGGCTCCGGCCACCTCGCCTCCGTCCGGCCGGGCGACACCGTGTACGCCCGCGTCCAGCCGTGCCGCGAGGCCTTCCGGATCGATGACTCGGCACCCGTGGTGATGGTCGCGGCCGGCACCGTACTCGCCCCGTTCCGCGGCGCCGTCGCCGACCGCGCCGCGGCCCGCACCGCGGGCACCGACCTCCCTCCCGCCCTGCTGTACTTCGGCTGCGACGCCCCGGACGCCGACTTCCTGCACGCCGGGGAACTGCGGGACGCGGAGGCGCTGGGCGCGGTCTCGCTGCGCCCGGCCTTCAGCGCCGCCCCCGAGAACGGCGCCGCCTTCGTGCAGCACCGCATCGCCGCCGAGGCCGACGAGATCTGGGAGCTGCTGAACGCCGGCGCCCGGGTGTACGTCTGCGGCGACGGCGCCCGGATGGCTCCCGGCGTCCGCGAGGCGTTCCGCACGCTGTACCGGGACCGCGTTCCCGGCGCCGGTCCGGCTGACGCCGGGCAGTGGCTCGACGCGTTGGTCGCGGAGGGGCGTTACGTGGAGGACGTGTACGCGGCGGGCTGAGCCGGGGGTGCGGGGAGCGCCGTCGGGCCGAGGGCTCGTGTCGCGGGCCGCGGGCACGTCGTGGTCGCTCGCGGGTCCCCGCGCCCCGTCGGGTTGCCTCCGCTTAGCTCAGATCGTGAACTAAGGGTCGGGAGAATGGCGCCCACCGCCTGCCCGAAGGAGTATGTTGCAGGTCGGACACGGTTCGTGAAGGGAGCCTCATGGCGGAGCGCAACGGGCGCACGGTACGCGACCTCAGGCGGGGCAACCGGACGGCCGTGCTGCGGAAGCTGTACTTCGACGGCCCCCTCAGCCGGTTCGAGCTGGGTCCGGCGACCGGCCTGAGCAGCGGCTCGGTCAGCAACGTGGTCGCCGACCTGATCACGGACCGCCTGCTCGAGGAGGCCGGCAGCGTCGAATCCGACGGGGGCCGGCCCCGCACCCTGCTGCGCGTCGCCCCGGACAGCGGCCGGATGATCGGCGTCGACGTCGGCGAAACCAGGGTCCGCGTCGAGCTGTTCGACCTGGCCCTGACCGAACTCGCCCGCGCCGAACGCAGGTTGACCCCGCAGAGGTGCTACGACGGCGAGGTGATCGCCGGCCACATCCGGGACGGCGTCGCCGAGGTCCTCGGCGCCGAACAGGCCGCGCCCGAGCGGCTGCTCGGTGTCGGCGTCGGCGTGCCCGGCATCGTCGAGCACACCCCGGACCAGGGGGCCGTCGTCCACGGCCAGACCATCGGCTGGGACGCGGTCCCGCTGGAGCGGCTGCTCCGCTCGGCCTCCCCACTCCCCGACGAGGTCCCGTACTTCATCGACAACGGCGCCAAGACCCTGGGCCAGGCCGAGATGTGGTTCGGCGCCGGCCGCGGCGCCCGCAACGCCGTGGTCGTGCTCTTCGGCTCAGGCGTCGGCGCCTGCGTGGTCACCCCGGAGGTGGAGCACGGGCGCGCCGTCGAATGGGGGCACCTGACGGTACGGGTGCGCGGGCGCCGCTGCCGCTGCGGCGCGCCGGGCTGCCTAGAGGCCTACGCGGGCGCCGAGTCGCTGCTCGCCCGCTGGCGGGAGGAGGGCGGCCGGCCCCCCGAGGGCACCGACGAGGAGACCGCGCTCACCGCGATGCTCGCCGCCGCCTACCCGCCCGAGGGCACCGAGCCCGACCCGGTGGCGCTGGCCGTCCTGGAGGAGACCGCCGAGTACCTCGGTGCCGGCCTGGCCGACCTGATCAACCTCTTCCAGCCCGAGCGGATCCTCATCGGCGGCTGGGCCGGGCTGCAGCTCGGCCCCCGCCTCCTGCCCGCCGTACGGCGCCACGCGACGACGTACGCGCTGCGCCATCCGGCCGACCGGGTGACCATCGACCTCGGGCGGCTCGGCCCGGACGCGGTCACCGTCGGCGCGGCGATCCTGCCACTGGCCGAGTTCTTCGCGAGCGGCGGCCGACGCCCGGAACCGGTCACCGAGGCCCGCCTGCCGGCGTGGCGCGCGGCGCTCCGGGAGCGGACGCCGCGCTGACGGGTTCAGTGCCTCTCCCCACGGACACGACCGCAGGTGCGGACAGAACCCCCTAGGTGTTCGCGCCACGCGCGCTCACCCGCCGGCGGTCGAGGCTGCCTGACCACCCGGCCCGGGGTCGGGCACCACCGTGGCCGACTCCCGCCGAAGACCGTGACCTCCGCGCCGGCGCCGCCGATACCGGCGGGGCCCGGCCACTTCCTGCGGCCGGGGCTTCCCGATGTCAGCGCCTTCCCCGCCCGGGCCTGGCTCGCCGCGACACGCAGGGTGGTCGCAGGCTCCCACTCGACGGTGCTCGGCGCCGGAGACCCGACGCAAGGCCGGATCACTGGCCGCCCGCACACGAGGTCCTCTCGCTGTGCGCCCGGCGGGGACTCGCCCCGCGATGACGAAGGACCGCCCCGCGGGACCTCTGCGGGCCGGGCACCCCGTCGAGCACCGTTCCCCGCCGCTCAGTCCGACGGTTCGTCCGGTGACGGGTGTTCGGGGTGGGCCGTGTCCGGGTGGGGCGCGCCGCGGGGACCCGAGCCGGCCTCGTCCGTGTCGGGGACGTCGTCGGCCGTGTCCTCCGCACCCGGCCGGTCCGGCGCGACCTCCCACGGGTCCTCGCCGGCGCCCGCCTGCTGGTCGGGCATGTCCCTCGGGACCGGGCCCCTGTCGTGACCCGGATCGGTCTCCCGTTGTGCGGCCATGGCGTTCTCCCTCGGACGTGGGCGTACGGCGCGTCAGCCGACCTTGCGCCCGCGCATCGGCTCGGTCTCCATCCCCCCGCCCTTCTGCAGGCCGTCGAGGAACTCCTGCAGCACCTCCGTCGCCGTGCGCCGCGGCTGCCAGCCCAGCTCGGTGTGTGCCCGGCCGCAGTCCATCAGCGGCAGCCGGAGCACCGCGTCGAACAGGTGCGGCGAGGCAGGCAGCAGGTGCAGCCCCCAGGCCGCGGCGATCGCCGACCGGGCCGCCGCGCGCGGCAGCCGTACCGGGCGGCTGCCGAGCAGCTCGCCGAGCACACCGGCGTCGAGCGGCGGATCCGCCGCGAGGTTGAAGGCACCCCGGGCGCTGTCCGAGGCCACCGCGAGCCGGTAGGCCTCCGCGGCGTCGTCCGTGTGCAGGGCCTGCACCCTGAGCCCGGGGACGTCCGGCAGGAACGGCATCAGCTCGGGGCGGGCCAGCGGACCCGGCAGGAAACGCCCGCCGAAGATACGGCGCTGTTCACTGGCGGACTGCCACTTGAACAGGAACGCCGGGCGCATGCGCACCACCCGCACCTCGGGATGGTCCCGCTCGAACACGTCCAGCGTGCGCTCCAGATAGGCCTTCTCGCGGCAGTACGCGGCGTCGGGCCAGCCGTGCGTCGGCCAGGACTCGTCCACCGCACGGTCCTTCGGGCCCGGCGAGTACGCGCCCACGGAGGAGGCGTGCACCAGCACCGGCACCCGTGCCGCGGCGACCGCCTCGAACACCCGGATACCGCCGAGTACGTTGGTCCGCCAGGTGGCCGCCGGATCGTGTGTCGGCTGGAACGCCCACGCCAGATGCACCACCGCGTCCGCGCCCTCGAACCGTTCCGCGAGGTTCGCCTGGTCGGCGGCGATGTCCACCGCGGACCACTCGGTCTTCGGCGGCGACCACTCGGGCGTACGCCGGGCCAGTCCGCGCACCGACCTGATCCCGGCGTCCTCCGAGAGCAGCCGCACCACACTCGTGCCGACATTGCCGGTGGCACCCGTCACGACGACCCTGCTGCCCGCTGCGCTGCTCACCTCAGGCTCCTCTCGGCCCACGTTTCGGCGGACGGCCGGGTACCCGGGCCCGGGCGCGCGCACACCCCGGCATGACGCGACAGGTAATCGACCCCTGCGCACCCTCCCGGGAGGATCGAGGACGTCAGCGCGACCGAGCCGCGTCGCACCCGGTCCACCGCCCGAGGAGGCACCCATGCCGTACTTCGAGAGCCCCGTCGACGGTACCCGTCTGCACTACGTCGACCACGGTCCCGCCAACGGGCCCGTCGCCGTCTTCGTCGCCAGTGCGTACGTGGGCCACGAAATGTGGGAGTACCAGATGCTGCCCCTCGCGGAGGCCGGTTTCCGTTGCGTCGCGCTGGACCGGCGCGGCCACGGCCGCTCCGACGACACCTGGTCGGGCTACGACCTCGACACCCTCGCCGACGACCTGAACGGTCTGCTCGACCACCTCGACGTGCGCGGGGTCACGCTGATCGGCCACTCGGTCGGCAGCGGCGAGGTGGTCCGCTGCGTGACCCGGCACGGTCTCGCCCGCGTGGCCCGTGTCGCCCTCGTCGCGGGAGTCACCCCGGGGGTCGTCCGCTCGCCGGGCACCCCGGACGGTGTGGACCCGGAGGCCGTGCGGGCCGACGACGAGGTGTTCCGGCGGGACCGGGCCGCGTACTTCACCGCTCTGGCCGACGACTTCTTCGCCGCCCACCTGCCCGGCAACCAGATGTCCCCGCCCTACGTCCGCTACCTGATCGACCGTTGCCTGAGCGCCACCCCGCGGGCCGCGAACGGCGTCCGGGCCGTGGTGGCCTCGCTCGACCTGACCGAGGAGCTGCCGGCGCTGGATCTCCCGGTGCTGGTGGTGCACGGTACCCACGACACCTCCGCGCCGCTCGCGCTCACCGGTGAGCGCGTGGCCCGGCTGGTGCCCGACGGCGCCCTGAAGGTGTACGAGAACGGCGGGCACGGCCTGTTCGCCACGCACGCCGCCCGGCTCACGGCCGACCTGCGGGAGTTCGTCGAGGCCGGGGCCGTACGGGCCGCCGGTACGGTCGGTGCCGCGGCGGCCGGCCGCTGATCGCGCAAGGGCCCCGGCCGTGACGGGGGAATCACGACCGGGGCGGTCAGGTGGTGGGCACGGACGGTGGTCGCCTCTCGGCGAAAGGCTCCACAGGGCTTCAGCCGAACGATCGTCCCTGTGGGCAAAGGGTGAGGCCCGGGGACACTGTCCCATCCGTACCCAGAGCTAGTTCAATGGGCAACCACTGTGTGGTGTTCCGGCGTGTCATGTGACCTGCGCCACTCCCTATGATGCTCGGGCCAGCGGACTCCCGTCGAGTCCTTCGAGCAGATCGGCGGGGCCGGCATAGATCGCCCCGGCCCCGGCCTCCTCCAGGTCGGCCCGGGGAATCCCGCCGCACAACACCCCCACACAGCGCACCCCCGCCCTGCTGCCCGCCCGCATGTCCCACACGGTGTCCCCGACGAACACCGCCCGCGAGGCCGGGACGCCGGCCAGCTCCAGGGCGTGTTCCACGGGCTCGGGCGCGGGCTTGCCCTCCCGCACGTCCTCCGCGCTCGCCGTGGCGGCGATCGCCTCGTCTGCGTCGATGGCCCGGCGCAGGGCGCCCAGCTCGGTGCCACTCGCCGACGTGGCGAGGACGACCGTCCAGCCGTCCCGGTGCAGCCGGCGCAGCAGCTCCCCGGCCCCCGGCAGCGCGGGCAGCCGGTCGAAGTACTGGCCGTACAGGGCCGTGTGCGCGGCGCTCAGCTCGCCGTCCCGGTCCGTGTCGCGGCCGTCGCCCAGCAGGTGGGCGATCAGATCCGTGGACCCGAGGCCGACGGCCCGGTGCACCGCGTGCATGGGCACGTCGTGTCCGGCCTGGCGGAAGGCCTCCCACCAGGTGACGACGTGCAGGTGATTGGTGTCGACGAGGGTCCCGTCGACATCGAAGACGGCGGCTCGCTCCATCCCGGCTCCTTCCCTGGCGCCTGCCGGCCACCGGGTACCACGCGGGCGGGTCAGGAACCCGCCACCCGCGCCGGCACCCGCCCCTCCCGTGTCCAGGTCAGCAGCTCGTCGGCGGACCAGGTGGTCACCACCCGCTCGGCCGGCACCCCGCACTCCTCGGCCCGGGCGCAGCCGAGGATCTGCCAGTCCAGCTGGCCGGGCGCGTGCGCGTCGGTGTCCACGGAGAACAGCACCCCCGCGGCCACGGCCCTGCGCAGCAGCCGGCGGGGCGGGTCGAGCCGCTCGGGACGGCTGTTGATCTCCACGGCCGTACCGGACTCGGCGCAGGCGGCGAACACCGCGTCCGCGTCGAACTCCGACTCCGGACGCCCCCGGCCCGTGACCAGCCGCCCGGTGCAGTGCCCGAGCACGTCGGCGTGCGGACTGCGCACGGCGGCCACCATCCGGCGGGTCATCGACCGGGCGTCCATCCGCAGCTTGGAGTGCACGGACACCACGACCACGTCCAGCCGCTCCAGCAGCTCCGGCTCCTGGTCCAGCGAGCCGTCCTCCAGGATGTCGCACTCGATGCCGGTCAGCAGCCGGAACGGCGCCCATCGCGCGTTCAGTTCCGCCACCACCCCCAGCTGCTCGCGCAACCGCTCCGGCGACAGACCGCGGGCCACGGTCAGCCGGGGGGAGTGGTCGGTCAGGACCGTCCACTCGTGCCCGAGAGCGGCCGCCGCCCGCCCCATCTCCTCGATCGGACTTCCCCCGTCGGACCAGTCCGAGTGCGTGTGGCAGTCCCCGCGGACCAACGCCCGCAACCCCGCTCCCGGGCCGGACCGGGACGCCGTACCGGCCTCCTCCTCCAGCTTCCGCAGATACCCCGGCACCTCCCCGGCCAACGCCTCACGGACCACCTGCGCGGTCTTCGGCCCGACCCCCTTGAGCGCCTCCAACGTCCCGCCCGCCGCCCGCTCGGCGATCTCGTCCTCGGGCAGCACGGCCAGCGCCCGGGAGGCGGTACGAAAGGCCTTGACCCGGTAGGTGGGTGCGAGCGACCGCTCCAGCAGGAAGGCGATCCGGTCCAGAGCAGCGACGGGATCCATGCAACCAAGGTGGCACGAGGCGCCTGCAGGGGCGCGGGGAACCGCGCGACGAGCCACGACGCACCCGCGGCCCGCGACGGCCGTCGCCACGCAACCAGAACCCGTTTGCCCACCCCACCCCCGGGTACTGCGGTGACTCGTCCAGGATCACGTCCCGCAGGAGGCTCGCCATGCCCACCCCGGACACGCAGCGCACAGCCGTGATAACCGGCGGGGACAGCGGCATCGGCAGAGCCACCGCCGTACGCCTCGCCGAGGCCGGCCTGGACGTCGGCATCACCTGGCACACCGACGAGAAGGGCGCCGAAGGAACGGCGGAGGAAGTGCGCCGCACCGGCCGCCGCGCGGCCGTGGCCCAGCTGGACCTCACCCGCCTGCCCGAGGCCGCCGACACGATCGACGAGCTCTGCGGCGAGCTCGGCCGCATCGACGTCCTCGTCAACAACGCCGGTACGGGCACCATGACCCCCTACCTGGACCTGACCCTGGCGGACGTACGCCGCGTCCTGGACGTCGACCTCGTCGGCCCGTTCCTGTGCGGCCAGCACGCGGCCCGGCGGATGATCCGGCAGGGCGACGGCGGCCGGATCGTCAACGTCACCTCCGTCCACGAGCACCAGCCCCGTGTCGGCGCGGCCCCCTACTGCGCGGCCAAGGGCGGGCTCGGCCTGCTCACCCAGGTGATGGCGCTGGAGCTCGCCGAGTACGGCATCACCGTGAACGCGGTCGCACCGGGTGAGATCGCCACGCCGATGACCGGCCAGGAGGACATCGACGTACACACCGTGCGCCGGCCCGGCGTGCCGCTCGGGCGGCCCGGTGACGCCCGCGAGGTCGCCGCGGTGATCGCCTTCCTGGCGAGCCCGGACGCCTCGTACGTCACCGGCGCCTCCTGGAGCGTCGACGGCGGCATGCTCCGTATGGGCCCGCAGGCCGGTTCCCACCTGACCGGCGACGACTGGCGGCGTCCCTGAGCCGATGCGACTGCGGACCAGTTCCTGCCACGACCCCGGCTACCAGCGCGTCCGCTGCGGCAGGGGCTTCCGCTACGTCGACATCGGCGGGGAGCCGCTGACCGACCGCGAGCAGCTCGCCCGCATCCGTGCCCTGACCATCCCGCCCGCCTGGCGCGACGTGTGGATCTGCCCCTGGCCCAACGGCCACCTCCAGGCCGTCGGCACGGACGACGCCGGGCGGCGCCAGTACCTGTACCACGAACAGTTCCGGGCCGAGCAGGAGCAGGCCAAGCACGAGCACGTACGGCAGGTCGCGCGTGCCCTGCCGGAGCTGCGCGCCAAGGCGGCCCGCGACCTGGCGGGGCGCGGGCTGAGCCGGGTCCGGGTCACCGCCTGCGCGGTCCGCCTGCTCGATCTCGGCTTCTTCCGGATCGGCAGCGACCGGCACACCCGTACCAGCGCGACCTACGGCCTGACGACGATGCTGCGCGAGCACGTCACCTGCGGCCGCGACGCGATCACGTTCAGCTATCCGGCCAAGGGCGGCACCGAGCTGGTCCGTGCCCTCGTCGACGAGCGGGTCCAGGCGGTCGCCCGCGCCCTGCTGCGGCGCCCGCGCGGCGGCGACCGCTTCCTCGTCTTCTTCGAGCGGCGCGGCTGGCACGAGCTGCACGGCGACGACCTCAACGAGGCGCTGCGCCGGCTGTCCGGCACCGATGTCACCGCGAAGGACTTCCGCACCTGGCACGCCACCGTACTGGCCGCCGTGGCGGTCGCCGTGACCGCGGAGAACGCCCGGGCGAGCGACACCGCCCGGCGACGGCAGGTCACCCGTGCGGTCCGCGAGGTCAGCCACTACCTGGGCAACACCCCCGCGGTGTGCCGGTCCTCCTACATCGATCCCGCGGTCTTCGAGCTGTTCGACCGTGGGGTCACGGTCGCCCCCGCGCTCACCCGGCTGGGGGAACACGGGGACTTCGGGCGTCCGGCCACCCAGGGCGCGGTCGAGGCGGCGGTTCTCGATCTCCTGGACGGCTCCCGCGGATGAGCCGTCGGCCCGCATTGCGTTCTACGCTGAATTGCATGACCGAACAAGGTGTTCCCCACATCGCCCATCCGCGGGTGCTGGTACACGGGGTGTGCCCGGGCAGGCCGGGCGAACCGCCCTTCAGGATCATGGAGATCGACGGTCACGTGGTCGGTGAGGCCAGGACCGTCACCGATGTGCTGGAGACCGCCGCCTCCTACGGCATCCCCATCCACGACCTGGACGACCCGGACTCGATCCGCTGGGTGGGCGGCGGCAAGTACACCTGGACGCTGCACTGAGGCGACGGCTCAGCCGACCGTCCACTTCTGGTTGGCACCGCCCGTGCACGTCCAGATCTGCAGACGTGTGCCGTTGGCCGAGTTGTTCCCGGTCACGTCGAGGCACTTGTCCGCCTGCGGATTGACGATGTCGTGCGCCCCGGTGACGGTCCACTTCTGGTTGGGGCCGCCGGTGCAGTCCCACAGCTGGGCGGGCGTGCCGTCCGCGGTGCCGTTGCCGGTGGCGTCCAGGCACTTGCCGAGCGCCCGGATCGTGCCGTCCGGGCCAACCGTCCACTGCTGGGCGGCCGTGCCGTTGCAGTCGTAGAGCTGCACCGGTGTGCCGTTCGCGGAGTTCGCCCCGGCCACGTCCGCGCACTTGCCGGCCAGGCCGCGTATCGGCGCCCCGGCCGCGCTGTCGCTCGTCGTCACCGACACCGAGTCCACCACCAGCTGCTGCGGGAACTGCGTGCCGCCGTCCGGGTCGCCCGGCCAGTAGCCGCCGACGGCCAGGTTCAGGATCAGGAAGAACGGCTTGTCGTCGAACACCCACGCCTTTCCGCCGAGGTCGGCGGGCGTGCGCCGCTCGTAGACGTTCCCGTCCACGGACCAGGTGATCGAGCCGGGCGCCCAGTCGATCGCGAAGGTGTGGAAGGCGTCCGCGAAGGCCTGTCCGCCCGGCAGCGTGTAGCCGGCGCCGATGCCGCCGGAGCCGGAGTATCCGGGGCCGTGGATGGTGCCGTGCACGGTCGACGGCTCGAAACCGACGTTCTCCATCACGTCGATCTCGCCCGAGTCGGGCCAGTTCACGGGCGTGCCGAGCATCCAGAACGCCGGCCACATGCCCTGGCCGCGCGGGATCTTCATCCGCGCCTCGACATGCCCGTACCGGGCGTTGAACTTCCCGGCCGTGTTCAGCCGGGCGGAGGTGTACTGGCAGCTGCCGTACCAGCACTGGTAGCCGGCCGGGTTCTCCTTGCGGGCCGTGATCACCAGGTGGCCCTGCCCGTCCAGGGCCGCGTTGCGCGTGCCCGGGGTGTAGTACTCCCGCTCGTGGTTGTTGACGTTGTCGCCGGTCTCCAGTGTCCACTTCGAGGAGTCGACCGCGGAGCCCGCGGGCCCGTCGAAGGTGTCGGAGAAGGCGGTGACGGTCGCCGCCGCCGGCGCGGCGGTCCGTGCGTGCGCGGGGCCGACGGCCGCGGAACCGACCAGGGCGGCGGACAGAGCGGCGAGGAGGCATCTGCGGAGCAGGCGTGGGGAGACCATGACTCTCCGTTCGGCGTGGGGGGCTGAGGGGACCTACGGGAATGCCTCTTGATTTAAGGGGTGAGATAAGACGGCGTCAATACTCTGGTACAGACCTGTTGCTGACACTCGGTCAGTCCGCCGAGGGGCGTACGCGCCGGTGCACCGCCCGCCCGAGCCGCCGTCCCAGGAGCAGCCAGCCGAACAGCGCCCCGGCCGTGTTGAGCAGCACGTCGTCGATGTCGAAGGCCCGCCC
The DNA here is from genome assembly GCF_053598395.1 of Streptomyces sp. NPDC001135. NCBI lineage: Bacteria > Bacillati > Actinomycetota > Actinomycetes > Kitasatosporales > Streptomycetaceae > Streptomyces > Streptomyces sp. NPDC001135. Next base: position 135,640 of record NZ_JBSFKD010000018.1, read on the forward strand.
GGTGACCAGCGCGCCCTGCGCCAGTTCCACCATCAGCATCACGAGCGCCGTGAGCGCCAGTACCCGAAGCACCCCTCGGGCCCGCGGCGCGAGGACCGGCACCAGCACCCCGAACGGGACGCCGAGGAGGACGTTCCCGCCGATCTGCCGCACCGCGTCCGCCGTCCGCGCCTGTTCCACGTAGGCCCGCAGGGAGCGGCCCGGGTGCAGGTTGCTGTGCGTCAGATGCACCGAGGCGGGCGACGGCTCCAGGGTGATCCGGGCCAGGGCGGCGGCGAACGCCACCATGCAGGCGAAGGCGACCGCCATCGCCAGCAGCCGCAGGGGCAGGGCAAGCGCGTGCCGCTCGGCCGGCGGGCGGACCCTGCCGCCGGGCGGGCGCAGTACGGAGGGCAGGCGGGAGGCGAAGCGGCCCGTACGGTCCTTCGGCCGCCGCGGGCGGGGCTGCTCGGCCTGCCGCCGCTTCCCCGGCAGGCGCAGTAGGGCGGGCAGGTGCGGGACGGTGCGGGCCATGTGGTCCTCCGGTCTCCAACTTCCCGGTTCCGTGAGGCGGTTACCCGTCAACCCGCCCGGGATGCCCCCACCCGGACGGCTCCGGGCGCACGGCGGCGTTTCCGTTCACGCTCCCGGGGCACTCCGGCCGCGGACCCGCGCGCCGCCGCCCCGCCGCGGGCCCGGCGGTGCTTGGATGCCCCGAGCGACAAATGGGGTATATCGCCGCATATGCGGACATGGAAGACCGAGGAGGTGCCCGATGGCCCGGCGTACGTCCCCGCGCACGGCGCTCCTCGCCGTCGGTGAACTCCTGGCCTGGTGGGGGGCGCTGGCGCTGCTGTGGCTGGTGTTCATCACGACGGTCGACACCCTGGAACGGATCGTCGGCGGGAGCGCCGCGGCCGTCGGGGCGCTGCTGGCCCGGACCGGCCGGCGGGCGGTGACCTGGCGGTGAACGGCTGGATCCTCGCGGCGACCGTCGAACTGGGCGGGGGAGGGGCGGCCGCCCTGTGGGGCGTCACCACCGGCCCCACGGCCCGCCGGGTCGTCGCCCAGAACATGACCACCTCGGTCCTGTGCCCGGCCCTGCTGCTGTTCTCCCAGGGCTACGGCCGCCCGTCCTACGTCGACCTCGCCTTGCTGCTGGCCCTGCTCGGCCCGGTCGGCACCCTCGTCTTCGCCCGGCTCCTCTCCGACGACCTGGAAGGCGGGCGGCCGAGCGCCTGGGGGCTGACCTGGACCGCCGCCGGAGCGGGCGCGGTGGTCGTGATCGCCGTGTGCGCCGCCACCGGCCCGGGCCGGGCGATGGTGAAGCTCCTGGTCATCGGCGCCCTGCTGATCTCCGGCAACATGATCGCCTCGCGCGCGCTGTCGGGCGGGTTCCGGGGGGTGCGCGGTGGCTGAGGGGCCGTCGGTGGGTCGGGGCGGAGGTGACGTATGGACGACGCCGTGATCGTCGTCGCCCTGCTGCTGACGGCCGCGTCCGCCACCGCGGCCGTGGCCCAGCGCGACCCCGCGCGCCAGGCGCTGGTGCTGTCCGTGCTCGGGTCCGTCCTGGCCGTGCTGTTCACCGTGCTCCAGGCCCCGGACGTCGGCCTGTCCCAGCTGGCCGTCGGCTCCGCGCTCACCCCGCTGCTGATCATGCTGTGCGTGCGCAAGGTCAGACGCCGTGGCCGTGACAAGGAGGACGCGCGGTGAACCGGCTGCGGCTCGTCCTGCTGGCCGTCGGCGGCGCCGGCCTCGCCGCACTGCTCGTCGCCGCCTGCCTCGACCTGCCCGGCTTCGGCGGCCGGAGCCACCCCTACGGCACCCGGGCCGTGCACGCCTCCCTCACCCGGCACACCGCCAACACCATCGCCTCGGTCAACTTCGACCAGCGTGCCTACGACACCCTCGGCGAGATGAGCATCCTGTTCGCCGCCGTCCTCGGCTGCGTGGTGCTGCTGCGCCAGGCCCGCGACGAGCACCGGGCCCGGCCGCAACCGGCCGAGGTGGCCCGGCCGGTTCGCCGCTATGCGCTGATCGTGCTCCCCGTCGCCCTCGTCACCGGGCTCTATGTCGTCGCCCACGGCCAGCTCAGCCCCGGCGGCGGCTTCCAGGGCGGGGTCGTCGCCGCGACCGCCCTGCACCTGCTCTACCTCGGAGCCGACTACCGCGCGCTGGAACGCGTCCGGCCGCTCGCCGTCTACGAGACCTCCGACGCGCTCGCCGTCTCCTCGTACCTCGTACTGGGCGTCGCCGGGATCCTGGCCGGCACCGCGTTCCTCGCCAACACCCTGCTGCCGTACGGCACCTTCAACACCCTGTCGTCCGGCGGCACCGTCCCCCTGCTGAACGCGGCCATCGGCATGGAGGTGGCGAGCGCCGTCGTCGTCCTGCTCGCGAACTTCCTCGACCAGGCCGTCGAGATCGAGGAGGAGCACGGGAGTTGAGTACACCGTGACGCACGTCCTTCCCTACCTGGTCGCCGCCTACGTCTTCCTGACCGGCTGCTACGGCCTCGCCACCAGCCGCAACCTCATCCACGCCGTCGGCTGTCTCGCGGTGTGCCAGTCCTCCACCTACGTCCTGCTGCTGGCCGTCGGCTACCGTGACGGCGCCACCGCACCCGTCTTCTCCGACCTCCAGCCCGGCTCCCGGCCGCTGGTCGACCCGGTCGTACAGGCGCTCACCCTCACCGACATCGTCGTCGGTGCCACCGTCACCGCGCTGCTGCTCGCGCTCGTCCTGCAGATCGACAAGCGGCACGGCACGGTCGACCCCGACGAACTGCGGGAGTTGCGCGGCTGATGCACCACCTGCTCCCGCTGCTCGTCGCGATCCCGCTGCTCGGTGCCGCCCTGCTGGTGGCCACCGGCCGCCGTCTGCCGAGGATCGCCGCCGAGATCACCGGCTTCGTGGTCTCCGGCGGCACGGCCGCCCTCGCACTGCTCCTGCTGCTGAACTCCGCACCGCCGATGGTCGAGTGGGTCGGCGGCTGGCTGCCCGTCGGCGGCGAGAGCGTCGGCATCGTCGTGGTCGGCGACGGCCCCGCGCTCGGCATGGCCGCGCTGGTCTCCCTGCTGACGCTGGCGGCCCTCGCCTACTCCTGGCGCTACTTCGACGAGCCCCCGCGCGGCCACCGCGGCGCCTTCACCGCGCTGATGCTCGTCTTCCAGGGCGCCATGTGCGGGTTCGCCATCGCCGGCGACCTGTTCAACGCGTTCGTGTTCTTCGAGCTGATGAGCGTCACCGCGTACGCCCTCACCGGATACCGCATCGACGACGCGAAGGCCGTACAGGGCGCGCTGACCTTCGGTGTCGTCAACTCCCTCGGCGCGTACACCATGCTCATGGGCATCGCCCTGCTGTACGCGCGCACCGGCGAACTGGCCATGACGAAGATCGGCCGCGGCCTCGACACGGCGGCCGGGCACGGCGGACCGGACGCGCTGGTCCTCGCCTCCTTCGTGCTGGTCCTCACCGGACTGCTGGTGAAGGCGGCAGCGGTGCCCTTCCACTTCTGGCTCCCGGACGCGCACGCCGTCGCCCCCACCCCGGTCTGCATGCTGCTGTCCGGCGTCATGGTCGAACTCGGCGTCTACGGCGTCTGGCGCGTGTACGGCACCGTCTTCGCCGGACCCGGCGGCATCCCCGCCGCCGACCTGACCCGGGCCCTGGTGACCCTCGGCACCCTCACGGCCGCGACCGGTGCCGTCATGTGCTGGTACCAGCGGCACATCAAACGGCTCCTGGCCTACTCCACCGTCGCCCACACCGGACTGTTCCTCGTCGGCCTCGGCGTCCTCACCCCGGAGGGCGACGACGGGGTCGCCCTGTACATCCTCGGGCACGCCGGGGTGAAGGCCGCGCTGTTCGCCTGCGCCGGGGTGCTGCTCGACCGGTACGGCAGCGTCGACGAGCACGCCCTGCACGGCCGGGCCCGCGAACTGCGCGCCACCGCCGTGCTGTTCACCGTGGGCGCCCTCGGCCTCGCCGGCCTGCCCCCATTCGGCATCGCGCTCGGCAAGGCGATCACCGAGGAGGCGGTCGGCGGCCCGCTCACCGTGGTGTACGTGGCCGCCTCCGCGATCACCGGCGGTGCCGTGCTGCGGGTCACCGCCCGGGTGTTCCTCGGCCTCGGGCCGCGCCCGCAGGACGCCGACTCCGACCTCGAGACCAGCGGATCCGGTGAGGAACCCGAGACGAGCGGCCTGCTGAGCCGGATCCCGGACACCATGACGACGGTCCCCGCCCTGCTCCTCGCCGCCGCCCTCGCCGTCGGTGCGGGCCCCGGCTTCGGCGACCTGGTCGCCCGTTCCGTCAACGAGGCCGGTTCGGGCGGTGCCCACGCCTCCGTCCGCTGGACGCTCCCCGGCGTCCTGCTCGGCGTCACCTCCACCGCGCTGGCCGTGGCCCTCGCCGCGCTGGCCGTGACCCGCCCGCGGTGGACCGCCGCCCCCGACTGGGCCCGGCCCCTCAGGCGCCTGCAGTCCGGCCACGTCGGCGACTACGTGGCCTGGCTGCTGCTCGGCGCCACGGTACTGGGGGCGCTGGCCCTGCCGGGGGTGCTGGGCGGCTGATCAGCGCGCCGGGGTGGGCCGCGCGTACGGCAGCCGGAGCGTGGCGGACGTACGGTCGCCGTTGACCGGCACGTCCCTCTCGCCGACCCGGCCGAGGTCGACGTACGCGTCCACGATGCCCGCGCCGACGTACGGGGTGCGGGTGCCGCGGATCGCGTCGGGCAGGAACTTCGCGTCCTTGTCCAGGTCGACGACCACCTGGAAGGTGCCCGAGGCGGCGTCGTAACGGCTTTTCTGCCAGACGGATGTGTTGACGCGATCGCAGCCCTGACGCACGCGCCGGGGCAGGGGGGCGCCAGTAGCATGACGGCCCAGCCCGTGACGATTCTGCGAGGAGCGGATCGTGCGAGACATCGCCGTCTTCAGCGGCAGTGCCCACCCCGGCCTGGCCCAAGAGGTCTGCGCCCACCTCGGGGTGCCGCTCAGTCCGACCAGGGTCAGCCGGTTCGCCAACGACTGTCTGGGGGTGCAGCTTCAGGCCAACTGCCGTGAACGGGACGTGTTTCTGATCCAGCCGCTGGTCCGCCCCGTGCAGGAGCACCTGGTGGAGCTGCTGCTGATGTGCGACGCCGCCCGGGGCGCCTCCGCGGCCCGGATCTCCGTCGTCATGCCGCACTACTCCTACGCCCGCTCCGACAAGAAGGACGCCCCGCGGATCTCCATCGGCGGCCGGCTGGTCGCCGACCTGCTGGTGGCGGCGGGCGCGAGCCGGGTGCTCGCCATGACCCTGCACTCCCCGCAGGTGCACGGCTTCTTCTCGGTGCCGGTCGACCACCTGAACGCCCTGCGTGAACTCGCCGAGCACTTCCGCCGGTACGACCTCACGCGCACCACGGTGGTCTCGCCGGACCTCGGCAACGCCAAGGAGGCCGCCGCCTTCGCCCGGCTCGTCGGGGCCCAGGTGGCGGCGGGTGCCAAACAGCGCTTCGCGGACGACCGGGTGAGCATCAGCTCCGTCATCGGCGATGTCGCCGGACGGGACGTCATCGTGCTGGACGACGAGATCGCCAAGGGCAGCACCGTGCTGGAACTCCTCGGCAGACTGCGTGAGTCGGGCGTCCGGTCGGTCCGGGTGGCCTGCACGCACGGGCTGTTCGCGGCCGGTGCGCTGAAGCGGCTGAGCGAGCAGCCGGACGTGCTGGAGATCGTCTGCACCAACACCGTGCCGGTCCCCGTGGACGGGGAGCGCACGGACAAGCTGCGCGTGCTGTCCATCGCCCCGGCCCTCGCCGAGGCGGTACGGCGCATCCACAACGGTGAATCCGTCAGCGCCCTGTTCGAGCAGTCGTAGCGCTCACAGTGAGCCGGACGCGGCCCCGGACCGGGCCAGGGCCGCGTCCAGCGTGGGGTGCGGGGGCAACAGCCTGGACAGCCCGGTGACCCGGAAGACGCGCAGGGTCAGCGGGTGCGTGCACACCAGGTGCAGCTGCCCGCCGCCGCCCAGGACCCGGGCGCGGGCCCGGTACAGCAGCCGCAGCCCCGAGCAGTCGAAGAACTCCACCGGCCGCAGGTCGATGACGACCCGGGCACCGGGCCGGGCGGTGGCCCGGTCCAGGAGCGGGCCGATCTCCGTGGCCGAGAGCAGATCGATCTCGCCCCGGAGTTCCAGGACCGTGTGCGCCCGGTGTTCGTACACGCGGAGGTGACGGGTGAACGCCGCAGGCTCGTCTCGCACGCCGGCATCACCTCCCACCCGTGTCCGGACGTCGGTCTCCCGATCGTCAAGTTACCCGTGATGGAAGGAATTTGAGCATGTTCGATTGACATATGTCTTCGAGTTTGGCGCTTGTCGCCCGGTAACCGCCGTAAGACGACTGTCAGTCGACCCGTCAGTCGACCAGAAGGACCAGCTTCCCTGTGGTCCGTCCGGTGTCGCCCACTTCGTGCGCCTTCGCCGCGTCGGACAGTGGGAACGTCCCGGCGATCGTCGCCTTGAGCTTCCCCGACTCCGCCAGCTCCGCGATCTTCTCCATCCCGGCCCGGTCGGCGTCCACCAGCATGCGCACGGCCCGCACCCCGAGCCGCTCGGCCTCGTCGTAGAACTCCTCGGAGCCCATCGGCAGGATCGACACGACGACACCACCCGGCCGCAGCACCTTCAGCGAGTCGACGGAGGTGTCCCCGCCCAGGGTGTCCAGGACCACGTCCACGTCCCGCACGGCCTCCGTGACGTCGGTGGTCCGGTAGTCGACCGGCTCGTCCACGCCGATCTCCCGCAGGAAGTCGTGCTTGCCCGCGCTGGCCGTGCCGATCACATACGCGCCGCGCGCCTTGGCGATCTGCACGGCGACGTGCCCGACGCCGCCGGCCGCCGCGTGGATCAGGACCCGCTGCCCGGGCCGCAGGTCCGCGTGCTCGGTCAGTGCCTGCCAGGCGGTCAGGGACACCAGCGGCAGCGCGCCCGCCTGGGTGTGGTCGATCGTGGCCGGCTTGTGCGTCAGGGCGCGGACCGGGGCGATCACGTACTCGGCGTGCGAGCCGTGGCCGTAGGGGTAGGGCAGCATGCCGAAGACCTCGTCGCCGGGCCGGAAGGCGGCCGCGCCGATCCCGGTCGCGACGACCTCGCCGGAGACGTCCCAGCCGAGGACGAACGGCGGTTCGCCCAGGAACCCGCCGGTGGCCCGGTGCTTCCAGTCGGTGGGATTGACCCCGGCGGCCCGCACCCGGACCAGCACCTGGTTCGGGCCCGGCTCCGGCCGCTCGACCCGTACTTCCTTCAGGGCCTCGGGACCGCCGAGGACGTCCTGGCTGATGGCTCGCATCGTGTTCACATCGCTCATGGTCACCCAGCCTGCCGGGCGCCGCCCGCTCGGGAAATGGCATGATTGCCAAGCTTCGATAGGATCGTGCCATGCATGACATGGAGCTGCGCACCCGGCGGCCGGAGCGGGTGGTCGTCCTGGCCCTGGACGGCGTCTACCCCTTCGAGCTGGGCATCCCCAGCCGCATCCTCGGCGCCGCCGACGGCCACTACGAGGTACTCACCTGCTCGGTCGACGGCGCCCCCGTGCGCACCAACGCCGACTTCACCATCGGTGTCGCGCACGGCCCGGAGATCCTCGGGACGGCGGACACGGTGGTGGTCACCTCCATGCCGCCCGCGTACATCCCCGCACGGCTGCCGGACGAGGTCGCCGCGGCCCTCGCCCGTATCCGCCCGGACGCGCGGATCGTGTCGATCTGCACGGCAGCCTTCGTGCTGGCCGAGGCCGGCCTGCTCGACGGCCGCCGCGCGACCACGCACTGGCAGGTCGCCGACCTGTTCCGCCGCCGCTTCCCCGCGGTGGACCTGGACCCGGACGTCCTCTTCGTCGACGACGGCCGCATCCTCACCTCGGCCGGAGCCGCTTCCGGTGTCGACATCTGCCTGCACCTCGTGCGCACCGACCACGGCAGTGAGCTCGCCAACTCCGTGGCCCGCCGCTGTGTCGTCCCGCCGTTCCGGGACGGCGGCCAGGCCCAGTACATCGAGCAGCCGGTCCCGGTCAGCGGCGCCGCGAGCACGGCCGCGACCCGGGCCTGGGCCCTGGAACGCCTGGACGAGCCGCTCACCCTGTCCGACCTCGCCGGACACGCCCGGATGAGCCTGCGCACCTTCGCCCGCCGCTTCGGCGACGAGGTCGGCCTCAGCCCCGGCCGCTGGCTGATCCAGCAGCGCGTCGCCCGCGCCCGGCACCTGCTGGAGGCCAGCGACCTGCCGGTGGACCGGATCGCCGCCGAGGTCGGCTTCGCCACCGGCGCCTCGCTGAGGCAGCACCTGCACGCGGCGATCGGCGTGTCCCCGCAGGCGTACCGCCGCACCTTCCAGCAGGCCCGATGAGCCGTTGCGGCGGGGCCGGGCCCGCCCCCGGGCTCACTCGGCCGCGTACACCCGCTCCCCGCCCACATAGGTGAGCGCCACGGCCGTCCCCTCGATCGCCTCCGGCGGTCCGGCGAACGGGTCGCGGTCCAGCACCACCAGATCGGCGAGCGCTCCGACGGCCACCCGGCCGGTGTCGTCCAGATGGTTCACGTACGCCGATCCGGCCGTGTACGCGGTCAGCGCGTCCGCGAGGCCGAGCCGTTCCTCAGGCAGGAACACCGGTCCGGTACCGCCCGGCTCGACCCGGTTGACCGCGACGTGGACGCCCTGGAGTGGATCGGGGCTGCTCACCGGCCAGTCGCTGCCCGCCGCCAGCCGCGCCCCCGACCGCAGCAAAGCGCCGAACGGATACTGCCGGGCGGCCCGTTCGGGACCGAGGAAGGGGATCGTCAGCTCGTCCATCTGCGGTTCGTGCGTGGCCCACAGCGGCTGGATGTTCGCGGTGGCGCCGAGCCGGGCGAAACGCGGCACGTCGTCCGGGTGCACGACCTGCAGGTGCGCGAGGTGCGGCCGGGTGTCGCTCGGCCCGTTCGCGGCACGGGCCGCCTCGATGGCGTCCAGTGCGTCGCGTACGGCCCGGTCGCCCAGCGCGTGGAAGTGGCACTGGAAGCCGATGGCATCCAACTCCGTGACGTACTTGGGCAGTTGAGCCGGGTCGAGGAAGCTCTTGCCGCGGTTGGCGGTCACGCAGCCGCACCCGTCGAGATAGGGGTCCAGCAGCGCCGCCGTGCCGTTCTCGGCGACCCCGTCCAGCATCAGCTTCACGGCGCCGGCCCGGAACCGGCCGTGAGTCAACTCGGCTCGTTTGTCCTGGAGTTCCGCAATCTGCTCGGCCCCGCGGTCCCGGTCCCACCACAGGGCGCCCACCACCCGGGCGGTGAGCGAGCCGTCCCGTGCCGCTGTCAGATACGCCTCGGCCGGGTCGTCCATGCCGAGGAAGTCACCGACCAGCGCGTCCTGCCAGGCGGTGATGCCGAGCGCGTGCAGATGCCGCTGGGCGTGCAGCAGCGCGGCCAGCCGGTCGGCCGGTGTGGCGGGCGGGGTGAGCCGGGCGACCAGCTGCATCGCGCCCTCCTGCAGCGTGCCGGCCGGCTCCCCGGAGGCGTCCCGCTCGATCCGTCCGTCGGCCGGGTCGGGCGTGTCCCGGTCGATGCCGGCGAGCTCCAGGGCGCGGCTGTTGACCCAGGCGCCGTGGTGGTCCCGGTTGGGCAGATACACCGGCCGGTCCGGTACGGCCGCGTCCAGCAGCTCCTTCGTCGGCGTACCGCCCGCGAACGCCTCCATCGACCAGCCGCCGCCGAGGATCCACTCCCGCTCGGGGTGCGCCTCGGCGTACGCGCGTACGGCGGCCACGGTCTCCTCGGCGGTCGTGGCGCCGCTCAGGTCGCACTGGGCCAGCTCCAGCCCGGCCGGCACCGGATGGACGTGCGCGTCCTGGAAGCCGGGCAGCAGCAGCCGTCCGGAGAGGTCCACCACCTCCGTGCCCGGCCCGGCCAGGTCGCGCAGCTCGTCGCCGCCGACCGCGGTGATGCGGCCCCCGGTGACGGCGACGGCGGTCGCGGTACGGCCGTGCGGGGTGAGGACGGGGCCGCCGGTGAACAGCAGATCAGCGTGCATGATGCCTTTCCTGTCGGTCAGTGGGAGGAGGTGGTGAGCAGCTCGGGCGAGTCGGTGTCGGTGCCCGCACCCGTACGGAAGTAGGCCGACCCGCGCACCCACTTGGCATACGCCGCCGCCACGAACCCGGACGCGACCATCGCGACCGGCATGAGCAGCAGGAACCATCCGTTGTCGGCGCGCACTGCGAAGTGGTCGGCGGAGGTGTAGAAGGACCACCCGAGATAGCCGCCGAGGCCGAGCAGGGCCAGCGCGCTGAGCGTGGGCAGCAGCACCGCTCGCACACCCTGCCGCCAGTCGGTGCGCAGCAGGGCGCGGAAGCGTGCGGCGGCCGCCAGCGCGGTCAGCGCGTAGGACAGGGCGACGACGACACCGACGGCGTTCACGACGGCGTCGATCATGTCGGCGAGGCGCGGGATCACCAGCGCGCCCGCCGCCACCGTGACGGACAGCGCCCCGATCAGCAGCGTCCCGGCCGCCGGAGTCCCGTACCGGGCACTGACCTTGGACCACACCGGACCGAGGGTACGGTCCCGGCTCATCGCGAACATGCCGCGTGCCGTCGGGATGACCCCGGCCTGGAGCGAGGCCACCGCCGAGAACATCAGCGCCACGAGGGGCAGCGCGGCCAGCGGCCGGTCGGCCAGCCGGTCTCCGTAGTACGCGAGCCCCTGCGCCCCGTGACCGGCCAACTCCTGTGGGGACAGCACCCGTTGGAAGGCGACCGAGCCGAGCAGGAACAGCCCGAGCATGGTCACCAGGGTGATGGTTCCGGCCCGGGAGGCGTCCCCCGGGTCGCGCACCTCCTCGTTGACGGTGAACGCCGCCTCGAACCCCCAGTAGCAGAACACCGACAGCAGCAGGCCCTGCGCCAGCGCGGTCGCCGAGGGGATCGCGAGCGGGTCGAACCAGGAGAGGCGGAAGGAGTGCGGTCCGGTGACGATGCCGTAGCCGCAGAACCCGAGCAGGACGAGGTACTCGAAGACCAGCAGCCCTGTCTGCAGCCGGGCCGCCGTGCGGACACCGGTCACGGCGGTCAGGGTGACGGCGACCAGGACGACGACGCCCACCGCCGTCGTCTGCGCCGTCGAGTCCGCGTCGAGACCGAGGGGGCCGATCCGGTGCAGGCCCGCCTCGCCGGCCAGCTGGAGCAGCGCCGAACCCGTGACCGCCGTGGTGTAGGCGAGGAACGCCACGCTCGCCACGACGTTCACCCAGCCGACCAGGAATCCCAGCCAGGGGCTGAGGGAACGGCCCACCCACGCATAGCCGTTGCCCGCGTTCGGCTCCACCCGGTTCAGCCGCGAGTACGCCCCGGCGATACCGAGGACCGGCAGGAAGGCCAGCAGCATGATGGCCGGCAGATGCGGGCCGACCACGCCCGCGGTCACCCCCAGCCCGATGCCGATGCTGGTCGTGGCGGCCGTACTGGAGGCGGCGACGGCGACGCCGTCCACCACGCTCAGGGACCTGCGCAGCTCGGGCCGCGCGGGGGGATCCACTCCGAAGGGTCTTTCGCTCATGGCCGGCTCTCCGCTCGCACGCGGGGCACCGGACGGCCCCGGTGACCGGACATGAAACTGCCGGAGCACTCCCCAGGTCAACGGTGTTGTCGTAAGGTGCCGGGCACGTCCCCTGGGAGGCCCCATGACCGACCGTGTCGTCCCGTCCGCCGCGCGGCAGCGTCGCCGCCCCACCAAACAGGGCGTCGTGCTGTCCGAGGAACTGATCGTCGCCACCGCCCTGCGGCTCATCGAGGAGCACGGCGCCGACGCCCTCTCGGTGCGCCGCCTCGGCCGGGCCCTCGGTGCCGACCCCAGCTCCCTGTACCGGTACTTCCGGCACACCGACGACCTGATGCTGGCCGTCGCCGACGAACTGATCGGCCGTACCCTGCGCACCTGGCGGCCCACCGGTGACTGGCCGGCCGACCTGCGCGACCTGGGCCTGCGCATGCACGCGGACGCCCTCGCCCATCCCCGGGCGGCGATGCTCAGCGCCCACCGCGTCACCGGGCGCACCCATGAGATCCAGGCCGTGGAGAGCATCCTCGGCGTGCTGCGCCGGGCCGGGTTCCCGGGCCCGGAGGCGGTGCGGATCTACCACGCGTTCGTCGACCAGGCCCTCGCCTTCGGCGCCCTGGACTCCGCGGGCACCGCCCTGCCGCAGGCCGCGCGCGAGGCGGAGGCGGAGGTGTGGCGGAGTACCTACGGCCGGCTGCCCGCCGACACGCACCCGCACATCGCGGCCACCGCCCCCCATCTGGTCGCCAGCATGCGCTCCAGCTCCTACCCGGCAGCCCTCGAACTGCTGCTGACGGCCGCTCGGACACGCCTTGATCACCTTCGTGCGGGGACGGGGGAGTGACGGCCACACTGGACGGGATCCGTATCGTGAGGAGGCAGTACGACATGACCCCGCCACCCGCCCGCACCCCCGCGGAGCGCAAGAAGGACACCCTGCACCGGCTGGAGCACGACGTCGACGTCTGGGTCGCCACCGCCGGTTCCGACGGCGGAGCTCCCTATCTCGTGCCGCTGTCCTTCGTGTGGGACGGCGCCACCCTGCTCATCGCCACCCCGGCCGAGAGCCCCACCGGACGCAACCTCGTGGCCAGTGGCCGGGCCCGTCTCGGCCTCGGCCCGACGCGGGACGTCGTCATGATCGAGGGTACGGCCCAGGCGGTCATTCCGGAGGAGCTGCCCGAGGAGGACGCCGAGGTGTTCGCCGGCAAGACCGGCTTCGACCCCCGTCAGCTGTCCACCCGCTACCTGTACTTCAGGATCCTTCCGCAGCGCGTCCAGGCCTGGCGCGAGGAGAACGAGCTGCGTGGCAGGGAGCTGATGCGGGACGGACGGTGGCTGCTCGCCGACTGAACGCGGTGAGCGGGGATATCCGCAGGAGGAGGACATCCCCGGGAGGAAGCATGGCAGTGGTGAAAGCGGGCGTCGTGGTGCTGGACTGCGCCGAGCCCGAGAAACTGGCCCAGTTCTACAAGGAGTTGCTGGCGGGTGAGTGCACGGACGCGTCGGCCGACCTGGTGGAGGTCCGGGGGGCCGACGGCATCCGGCTGGCCTTCCGTCGCGATGTGAACGCCACCCCGCCCAGCTGGCCGCGCCCGGAGAACTCCCTCCAGGTCCATCTGGACTTCCTGGTCGAGGATCTGGACGCGGCCGAGCGCCGGGTCGTGGGCCTCGGCGGCCGCCCGCTGGACACCAAGGACGCGCCGGGCCCGTACGAGGAACGCGGCTACGCCGACCCCGCCGGCCACTCCTTCACCTTGCGCCTGGCGCCCAGGGCAGCTCCGAAACAGGGCTGAGGACAAGAGTGCCGGAAGGGGCGCGGGGCCCGGCCCGCTCCAGCACGGCCGGCCGGGCAGGCCCCGCACCCCTACGGCGCTGTGCCGGACAGCACCTCAGTCCCGGCCCCCTGCGTCGACCACCGGCCACTGCCCGGTCGACCGGGCGATGGCCTTCGCACCCGTGCGGTCCACCGCGCTGCGGACCACGGCGAAGATCGCGCCCTCGACCGCCGCGGCCAGCAGGATCTCGCCCCAGCCGCGGTCCAGGTCGAGGGCGTCGGGCGCGTCGTCCTCGTGCCGGATCGCCTTCCAGGCCTGCCGGAAGGCGATTCCGGCCAGCGCGCCACTCGCCCAGCTCAGTACGAATCCGATCGGCTGGTAGACGAACGGGAGCTTTTTCTTCTTCTTGGCCATGTGTGACTCCTTCCTTGTCGGACGGTCCTCAAGCGGGCCGCCCCTCGGGGGCCACCCGTTCGCCGGGGCGCACCGGTCCCGGCGCCGTGCCGGCGCCGAACGGCCGGCCGCCCAGCTCCTCGCGGTGGTGCGGAATCAGCCACCCGTCGAGATCGGGGCCGACGGGCACGATCCCGGTCGGGTTGATCCCGGTGTGCACCTGGTAGTAGTGCCGCTTGATGTGGTCGAAGTCGACGGTGTCACCGAACCCGGGTGTCTGGAAGAGGTCCCGGGCGTACGCCCACAGCACCGGGTTCTCCGCCAGCTTCCAGCGGTTGCACTTGAAGTGGCCGTGGTAGACGGCGTCGAACCGGACCAGCGTGGTGAACAGCCGGATGTCGGCTTCCGTGAGGGTGTCGCCGACCAGATACCGCTGTCCGGCCAGCCGTTCGGCGAGCAGTTCCAGCCGTCGGAACACACCCGTGCACGCCTCCTCGTACTCCTTCTGGTGCGTGGCGAACCCGGCCCGGTACACACCGTTGTTCACGTCCTCGTACACCTCGGCCATCACCCGGTCGATCTCCTCGCGCCGGGCCCGTGGGTACAGGTCGGGCGCGCCGGGGCGGTGCAGGGCCGTCCACTCGGTGGCCAGGTCCAGGGTGAGCCGCTGGTAGTCGTTGGTGACCAGCCGTCCGCTGGGCACGTCCACGACCGCGGGCACGCTGACCCCGCCCGGGTGACCGGGTTCGCGACGGTCGTAGGCCTCGCTCAGGTACCGGATGCCGAGCACCGGGTCCCGGCCGCCGGGGTCCAGGGTGAACCGCCAGCTGCGGTCGTCCTGGATCGGATCCGCGACGGCCATCGGCAGTGCGTCCTCCAGGCCCAGCAGCCGCCGGGAGATCACCGCGCGGCCCGCCCACGGACAGGCGCGGGAGACCACCAGCCGGTAACGGCCCCCCTCCACCGGCCAGCCGTCCCGTCCGTCGGCGGTGATCCGGTCCGTGAAATGGCTCCTGGACCGGCTGAACGTCTTGTGCCCGTAGGCACGGTTGCCGTCGCCGCCCATGTCTCCTCCTCGTCGCCCGGTACTCCCCGGTTTCGCGTTCCCCGTTTTCCGCCGCCCGCACGGTGTGATCCGCCCGCTGGGGGGCAGTCGTCGTCAGGTGAGCGGGACATCCCCGGAACGGAAGCAGGCGGCACGGACGGCCGAGGCCGGCGCCACGTCCACGACACCGGCCACCGCGCACCGCGGCGGGCGGAGCTGTGGCGTGCCCGGCGCCGGCCCCACGTCCGACCGGCACACGAGGGTCACCGTCCTCGTGGCGCTCGCCGCCAATCTGGTGATCGCCGTCGCCAAGGCCGTCGGCGGTGTCCTCGCGGGCTCGCCCGCGCTGCTGTCGGAGGCCGCGCACTCCGTCGCCGACAGCCTCAACGAGGTGTTCCTGCTGGCCGCGCTGCGCCGCAGCCGCCGCCCCGCGGACAGGCGGCACCCCTTCGGCTATGGCAAGGAACGCTTCTTCTGGTCCCTCCTCGCCGCCGTCGGCATCTTCGTCATGGGCGGCTGTTTCTCCTTCTTCCAGGGCGCCGAGGCGCTGAGCGAGGGCGTCCAGGAGACGTTCGACGGCTATGTGGCGGGCCTGGTCGTGCTGGGCGTGGCCCTCGTCGCCGAGGGCGCATCGCTGCTGCGTGCCCTGCACCAGGTGCGCCGGCAGGGCGGCGGCCTCGGCTCGCTGAGCGACCCGGCGCTGCGCACGGTGGTCGCCGAGGACGGCACCGCGGTGCTCGGCGTGACGCTCGCCCTCGCCGGGATGGCCCTGCACATGGTGACCGGGCAGGTCGCCTGGGAGGCCTCGGCCTCGCTGGCGATCGGCGTGCTGCTGGTGTACGTCGCCTACCGGCTGGGCCGCGATGCCCGTGACCAGCTCATCGGCGAGGCCGCCGACCCCGAGTTGAGCGGCCGTATCCGCTCGCTGCTGCAGGCGCAGCCGGAGATCGACAGCGTGGAGGCGCTGTTCACGATGAAGATGGGCCTGCACTCCACCCTGGTGGCCGCCCGCATCGACCTGGTGCCGGGCCTGGACAGCGAGCGGGTGGAGGAGGTCGCCGTACGCATCAAGCGGTCCCTGGCGAGGACCTTCCCCGAGGCCGACCAGATCTTCCTGGACGTGACCGACCGGCCGGCGGGCGAGGCAGCGCAGAGCCCCGCCGCGACGGGGGAACGCGGCGGGGCCTGAGGCACGGGTGCCCGCCCCGAGGCGGGTTCACACCTGACCGGCGCGGATATTTCTGAAACCGGCCGGTGCGCGGCGCGAATTCCGCCCCGTCAGCCCCCTTCGGTCAGCTCTCCTCGACGGGCTCCAGCACGAAGACCGGGATCTCCCGCGAGGTCTTCTCCTGGTAGTCGGCGTACGGTGGATACGCGGCGACGGCCCGCTCCCACCACCGCGCCTTCTCCTCACCGGTGACCTCACGAGCCCTCATGTCCCGCTTCACCGGCCCGTCCTGGAGCTCGACATGCGGATCGGAGGTGATGTTGAAGTACCACACCGGATGCTTGGGCGCGCCGCCCTGCGAGGCGACCACCGCGTACGTGCCGTCGTGCTCCACCCGCATCAGCGGCGTCTTGCGGATCTTCCCGCTCCTCGCGCCCCGCGAGGTCAGCACGACGACCGGCAGCCCGGTGTCCAGCAGCGTCGTGCCCTTCGTCCCGCCGGAGCTCTCGTACAGCTCGACCTGTTCGCGCACCCACTGCGTCGGGCTGGGCTCGTACTCGCCCTCAAGAGGCATGGGATCCGTCCCCTTCGTCGGTCCAACAGCTGTCTGCCACCGGCATTCAACACCGGCGGCCCCACGAATCATCCGCACCGCGGGCCAGTTGGGCCGAGGGGGTGACGACCTGGCGTCACGCGGACGGGGACGGTCCCGCCGTCGCGCGTGCCCTCGCCCCGCCCGACGAGCGCCGTCGGCCGCCCCGACCGGCTTCCCGACCGGCGTCCCCGACCGGGCGGACGTGTCCGCACTTCGACCGGATCCCGCCCCCGCGGCCACTCGTCTTCGGCCAGATCACGCACATCACCGAAGTGGCCGAACTTGCCGTCGACCCATAGGTGCCTGAGGCATCTAATGAAGATCGGCACCACGCACTTCTTCGTCTGCGAGGTCTTTCCATGACGGAACTGACGGACATCACCGGCCCGGCGACCCCGGCCGACCCCGTCGCCTTCCCGCAGGACCGCACCTGTCCGTACCACCCACCCACCGGATACGCGCCGCTGCGCGACGGGCGCGCCCTGTCCCGTGTCACCCTCTTCGACGGCCGCGAGGTGTGGGCGGTCACCGCACACGCCACCGCCCGCGCCCTGCTCGCCGACCCCCGCCTGTCCAGCGACCGCCGCCGCCCCGATTTCCCCGTGCCCACCGAGCGTTTCGCGGGCGTCCGCGACCGCCGGGTGGCCCTGCTCGGGGTGGACGATCCCGAACACCAGCGGCAGCGGCGGGTGATGATCCCGTCGTTCACCGTCAGGCGCGCGACCGAGCTGCGGCCGTGGATCCAGCGGACCGTGGACGGGCTGCTGGACGCGATGATCGCCGAGGGGCCGCCCGCCGAACTGGTCTCCGCGTTCGCGCTGCCCGTGCCCTCGATGGTGATCTGCCGCCTGCTCGGAGTGCCGTACGCCGACCACGAGTACTTCGAGGAACAGTCCCGCCGGCTGCTGCGCGGTCCCACGGCCGCCGACACCCGGGACGCCCGCGACCGCCTGGAGAGCTACCTCGGAGAACTGGTCGACGACAAGGCGAAGCAGTCCGAACCCGGCGACGGCATCCTCGACGAGCTCGTCCACCACCAGCTGCGCGAGGGCACCCTCGACCGCGGGGAAATCGTCCTGCTGGCCATCATCCTGCTGGTCGCGGGCCACGAGACGACCGCCAACATGATCTCTCTCGGCACCTACACCCTGCTTCAGCACCCCGCCCGGCTGGCCGAGCTGCGCGCCGACCCGGCGCTGCTGCCCGCCGCCGTCGAGGAGCTGATGCGGATGCTGTCCATCGCGGACGGCATGCTGCGGGTGGCACGGGAGGACATCGAGATCGCCGGTACCACCATCAGGGCCGGGGAGGGCGTGCTCTTCTCGACCTCGGTGATCAACCGTGACCCGGCCCAGTACGAGGACCCCGACAGCCTGGACTTCCACCGCCCCGCCCGCCACCACGTGGCCTTCGGCTTCGGGATCCACCAGTGCCTGGGCCAGAACCTCGCGCGCGCGGAGCTGGAGATCGCCTTGGGTACCCTGCTGGCCCGGCTGCCGGGGCTGCGGCTGGCCGTCCCGGCCGAGAACGTCCGCTTCAAACCCGGCGACACGATCCAGGGGATGCTGGAACTCCCCGTGACCTGGTAAGAGGCTCTCCTCATGCGCATCGACATCGACACGGACGTCTGTATCGGGGCCGGCCAGTGCGCGCTGGCCGCACCGGGCGTCTTCACCCAGGACGACGACGGCTACAGCACCCTGCTGCCCGGACGCGAGGACGGCGCGGGCGACCCGATGGTCCGGGAGGCGGCCCGCGCCTGCCCGGTGGGCGCCATCACGGTGTCGGAGACGGCCGGCTGAGTCCGCCCCGGCCGCCGGCCGCCATCAGTGCCCGTGCCGCGTCGCGGGCCTCGGCCGCCGGCCGGGTGCTCCCGGTGATGCCCGCCGTCACCATGGCTCCCTCGGCCAGCAGGAACAGCGGCCCGGTCAGCGCGGCGGGCAGCCCGGCGTCGTCCACGAGCGAGGCGAGGTAGCCGCGGAACGCCTCCTTGTGGGCGCGCACCTGCTCGGCCACCAGGGCCGAGGTGGCGCCCAGTTCGCCGTGGGCGTTGATCCAGGCGCATCCCCGGAACCCGTCCTCGCCGAACCACTCTTCCAGCCAGTCGAACACGGCCGGGATCCGCTCCCGCGGGTCCCGCCGCCCTGCCACGTGCGCGGCGAGCCGCCCGCGCCAGCGCTCGTCCCGTCGCGCCAGCCAGGCCGCCACGAGCTGCTCCTTGGCGGGGAAGAGCTGGTAGAGCCGCTTGAGCGAGACACCCGAGGCGCCGCGCAGTTCGTCCATGCCCACGGACTGGACACCGCGGGCGTAGAACAGGTCTTCGGCGGCGTCGAGCGCCCGGTCCCGGGCGACCGCGCTGTCCATCGGCGACACCACGACTCCTCACCGCGTTCCTTGACGGACCGCTGCGTTCCTTGACGAGAGAACGATCGTTCTCCTACGGTAGCAGCCATCTGGAGAACGCTCGTTCTCCGATACTGTACGAGCCCAGGAGGAGACCATGGCCGACCGCCCGCCCCTGCCGCCGTTCACCCGCGAGACCGCAGCGCAGAAGGTCCAGGCCGCCGAGGACGCCTGGAACACCCGGGATCCGCACAAGGTGGCCCTCGCCTACTCCGAGGACTCCGTCTGGCGCAACCGCGACACCTTCGTCACCGGCCGCGAGGCGATCGTCGCGTTCCTGACAGCCAAGTGGCGGCGGGAGCTGGACTACGCGCTGCGCAAGGACCTGTGGGCCTTCGACGGCAACCGCATCGCCGTCCGTTTCCAGTACGAGTCCCACGACGCTGACGGCCAGTGGTGGCGCTCGTACGGCAACGAACTGTGGGAGTTCGACGAGCACGGCCTGATGACCCGGCGGGAGGCGAGCATCAACGACGTACCCATCGAGGAGAAGGAGCGCCGCATCCACGGACCCCGCCCCGAGGCCGAGCGAGGGGTGTCCTTCCCGCTTCAGTAGGGTTCCCGGATGACCGAACAGGCCGAGAAGCCCTTCCTCTACGTCGTCGTGTGCGCGGCCGGGATCGCCGCGGGCGTCAGCAAGCTGATCACCGCCGCCCAGGAACGGGACTGGGAGGTCGGGGTGATCGCCACCCCCGTCGCGATGGCCGGCTTCTTCGACAGCGGCGCCGCGGAGGCGCAGACGGGCCGTCCCGTCAGGTCGGCCTGGCGTACGCCGGCCGACCCCCGCCCCTTCCCGCCGCCGGACGCCGTCGTGGTGGCACCCGCCACCTTCAACACCGTCAACAAGTGGGCGGCCGGCATCGCCGACACCCTGGCGCTCGGCACCCTGTGCGAGGCCGTGGGCCTGGGCGTACCGATCGCCGTCCTGCCCTGTGTCGCCGACGCGCTGGCCGCGCATCCCGCCTACCAGGACAGCCTGCGACGACTGCGCGGGATGGGGGTCCGCTTCGGCGACGCCTACGACGGCGACGTCCGGCCGGACGGCCGTCGGCCGGACTTCGCGTGGGAACGGGCCCTGGACCTGCTCCCGCCGCGCTAGGCCCTGCGACGCCGGGATGATCCAAACGAGAGAGCCTAGCGACAGGTCAGCGTCGGTCCCGCCAGCATGCCCCCGGTCTCCAGGTCCTGGCCCTTCGGCAGCCAGTAGCCGAGCTTCGACACCACCGTGGAGCACTTCGCCCCGACCGTGATGCGGACCGTCACCTTCTCCGGGTGGCCGGGCTGCAGCTCGGTCAGCGCGCAGTCCACGGAGTGCGCCAGCCGGGTCTTCGCCGGGTAGCGGCCGACCAGCGGGTTGACACAGCGCCGGTCGGCCGTGGCGATCCGCACACGGGTGTCCTCCTCGCCGATCAGCCCGAGCCGCGCGTTGCCGTCGCCCTGGTCTGCGTCCCGGCGGACGGTGTAGGTCAGCGTCGTCGTGGCATTGCGGCGCAGTGTGGTCCGGTCGACGGTGATGCCGTGCGTGGCCTTGGCCTTGGGCGTGGTCAGCGACAGGGTGGTCTGCACCGTGCCCTTCAGGTCGACTCCGGAGGGCGTCGACCGCACCCGTACGGTGGCGCTGATGTCGTACGTGCCCGGACCCGGATACACCCGTGAGCCGGGCAGGGTTCCGGTGTCCAGCGTCTTGCCGGCGTGGCGGACCGTCCAGGTGCCCTCGGTGCGGCAGGCGTACCGGACCCGGACACCCGCGCGCCGGCAGCTGGCCGGGGCCGCGATGGTCAGTCTCGGGGAGCCGGTGTCCGTGCACAGGCTGACCTGCGCCTCCTCACCGTGTGCGCCGCGCAGGGTGCCGGCGGCCGCGCACAGCGTGGCCGGGCTCTCGGGCGCCGGCGCCGGTGCGGCAGCGGGGTGCCCCCAGGCGGGGGTGACCAGAGCCAGGGGCAGCAGCGCTGCTCCGGCCAGGGTTCTCAGGGTGGTGGGACGAGTCGGCACCGCATTTTCCTCCGGGCGGCCGAGACCGGCCGGATGCCGGTCGTCTGCGCCGAGGATGATCCGACGGTACGACAATCCCCGGCTCCCACGCCGGACGGTCACCTGGGGGCAGCAACGCACGCGCCCAGATGCGGCTCCGCCGCGGGCGGCGGGCCGGCCGGGTTCCTCCCCACCGCCACGACCACCGGAGGCTCCCGAGTCGCCGGAACCACTGGGACCGCAGCCGGCCGGCGCCGACAGGCCAACGGCCCAAGCCACCGCCGGGCCCCGTCGTACGCTCGTCGGTGACCATCGTCCCGAAGGCAGGAGCAGCAACGATGCAGTACGTGAAGCTCGGTTCGACGGGCCTGGACGTGTCGCGGATCTGTCTGGGCTGCATGACCTACGGCCTGCCCGACCGCGGCGTCCACGAGTGGACCCTCGACGAGGAGGCGTCCCGCCCGCTCATCCGGCAGGCGCTGGAGGCGGGCATCAACTTCTTCGACACCGCCAACGTCTACTCGGACGGCACCAGCGAGGAGATCGTCGGCAAGGCCCTGCGCGACTTCGCGCACCGCGACGAGATCGTGCTGGCCACCAAGGTGAACGGCCGGATGCGGCCGGGCCCCAACGGAGCCGGACTGTCCCGCAAGGCCATCATGGCCGAGATCGACCACAGCCTGCGCCGCCTCGGCACGGACTACGTCGACCTCTACCAGATCCACCGCTACGACCACGCGACTCCCGTCGAGGAGACCCTGGAGGCGCTGCACGACCTGGTCAAGGCGGGCAAGGTCCGCTACATCGGGGCGAGTTCGATGTACGCCTGGGAGTTCTCCAAGCTGCAGTACACGGCGGAGCGGCACGGCTGGACGAAGTTCGTGTCCATGCAGAACCACTACAACCTGCTCTACCGCGAGGAGGAGCGGGAGATGCTGCCGCTCTGCGCGGACCAGGGGGTGAGCGCGCTGCCGTGGAGCCCGCTCGCCCGCGGCCGGCTCACCCGCGACTGGGGCACGGTCACCGAGCGCAGCGCCCAGGACAACTTCGGCAGCCGCCTGTACCTGGAGAGCGACCGCTCGATCGTGGAGGCCGTGACCCGGATCGCGAACGACCGCGGCGTGCCCCGCGCCCAGGTGGCCCTCGCCTGGCTGCTGCACCAGGACACGGTGGCCGCCCCGATCGTCGGCGCCGCCCAGCCCCACCACATCGAGGACGCGGTGGCCGCCGTGGACCTGGAGCTGACCGAGAAGGAGACCGAGGAACTGCAGGAGCCCTACACGGCGCGCGCGATCAGCGGCCACTGAAAAGCTGAAAAGGGCGAGTGCTCAGTGCGGTCCGTGCGGTTCGAACCCGGTGCCGCACGGGCCGGCCCCCTCGCTCTCCGGCAGCGGCACCCGCTCACCCGACATCGTGAGCGTCCGGTAGTACCCCCCGCACCGGGGACCGGCCACCGCTACGGCATGGCGTCCGGCGCCGAGTGCTGGCGGTTCTGGTGGGCGCACTGCCGGGCCCGGCCGCCCTGGACGCCCTGGCTCGCCCCGTAGGCCGTGTCCGACGCCGTGACGGCCGTACCCGGTGCCCCGCACGGGCGGATCGAGGCGGTGTTCGGCCGGATGCTCGCCGACCCCCGCGGGCCGGCCGAGGACACCCACGCGCGAGCCGGACCCGGTGGGGGTGGCGCACGGCAGCCTCGCGCGGGAACTCGCCCTGTGCGCGCTGGAGGAGGCCGTCCTGCTCGCCGCCGGCGCCCGGACACGCCGCCCGCGCCGGATGCCGACGCCCGGGTGCGGCGCGCCGAGGAACTGATCGCCGCCGACCCCGGCGCCCCGCACACCGTCCGCTCGCTCGCCGGGAGCGTCGCGCTGTCCCCGTCCCGGTGGAACGAGTGGCGGTGGCCTCCGGATTCACCAGCCCCTTCCACTTCAGCCGGGTCTTCCGGGAGCGCTACGGAGTGCCGCCCGGCGCCTACCGGACGGGCGAAAGGCGGTAGGGGGAGGAAAAGGGATTCAATTGACCGCATGTCAATAAGGGAAGTTCTCGCACGCATTTGTCGATTGTCGAAAGATCCCTTGTTCGCGCGTGTGCGGCTGTGTAAAAGTGTGCACCGTCGGCGCGCAGGCAGAGGGCAATTCCGCTGTATGCGCCAGGCCGCTCCCCCGTACACCCCCCACGCTTCAAAAGAGCTGCCTCAGGTGGACGTTCGAGCAGCCCACCGCCTTCCATACCATTTGGTATGGACTAATTTACGTATCCGTCTGGAGGAATGCGGTCGTGAATGAGGCAGGCCTGTCGGACGAACGACTCAGTGCCGAGCTGAAGAAGTGGACGGGAGGGACGCCCGCGCTCCATCCCGTCGGTGAACTCCTCGACCGGCACTGGGAAGCGGCCTTCGCGTACGCCCGGTTGTGCACGGACGGGACGCGTGCCGCCGGCATGCTCACCACCGCCGCCTTCACCCGGCTGTTCGGGGAATCGCTCCGGCAGGTCGGCCCGACCGCCGCCTGGCGGCCCCAGGTACTGGTCGCGGTCCGCAGGATCGCGGCCGAGTGGGACGCCGACGGCCGTCAGGAACTGCTCCACCCGGGCCTGCGGTCCGGCGCCACCGGTGAACGTGCCGCCGCCCGGCTGCTGCCGCCGCCCGGCCGGCGGTTGCTGTCCCGCGCGTTCCAGCGGGTGCCCCAGACCTCCCGGGCCGTGCTGTGGCACACGGAGGTCGAGGCCGAACCGCTCGCCGTACCCGCGGCCCTGCTCGGCCTGGACGAGGAGGACACCGCGGTCGAGCTGCGCCGGGCCCGTGAACGGCTGCGCGAGGAGTGCCTCCAGGTCCACCGCGAACTCGCTCCGGAGGACGAGTGCCAGCGCTACCTGCGCATGCTCGACGTGACGTTCCGGCGCGGCGGCGTCGACATCGACCCGGATCTGCGTGAGCACCTGGGGCGGTGCGGCCACTGCAGCCGGACCGCCGACCAGCTCGCCGCGTTCAACACCGGACTCGGCCTCGCCCTCGCCGAGGCGGTCCTCGGCTGGGGCGCCCGCGCCTACCTGGACTCCCGGGCAAGCCGCGCCGAGGACCCGGCGGCCCCGCCCCCTCGACCGACGACGCTCGCACCCCCACCGGGAGAGTCCTTCTGGGCACCCGGCCCACCCGACGACGCCGACCCCACCGAGCCACCGGGCGGGGCTGGTTCCACCGGTGGAACCAGTTCTGCCGGGGCGCCGGGCGGGGGTGGGATCGCCGGGACCGGGAGTCCGGACGGGGCTGGCGGGTTCACGCGTCGTGGTGGTTCGGGGGAGTCCGGGCATCGGCGTCCCGCCACCGGGGCGACAGGCGGGGCCGGTTCTGCCGGGGTGCCGGGCGGAGGCGGTTTCGCCGGGCGGCTGGGGCGCCGGGGCGGCTCCGCCGAGCCGTCGCGTCGGCGTGGACCTGCGGAATCGACGGGCGGAGCCAGCACTGGCGGGGCACCGGGTGGGGCCGGTTTCGCTGAGGCCGGGCACCAGGGTGGTGGCCCTGCCGGGGCCGGGCATCGGGGTGGCCCCGCCGAGGCCGGGCCGGGGGGTGGCTCCGGCGCGCCGGCACGTGCGGGGGCTGAGGCCTCGCCTCGCCGTGCGGTCGGTCGTACCGATGGGTCCGGAACGGAGGCCGGCGGTGGGGAAACCGTCGTCCTCGGACGCTCGGCCCAGCGAGCCGCCCGTGCTCGGCGTGCCCGGCGGCGCAATCTCGTCCTGGCCGTCGGCACCGTCAGTGGCCTGGTCGTGCTGCCCCTGGTCCTGTGGTCGGTGCTCGGCTCCGGCGACGGCCCCGCACCGGCCGGCGACGGCACCTCCTCGCCGGCGCCGGGGAAGGGCACCGCGAGTCCCGGCGCGTCCTGGGCCGGGGCCAACGCGGCGGGCCAGGGCACCCTGCACGGCCGGCTGCACAACCTCGCCTCCGGCCTGTGCGTCGGTGTCGTGGGGAAGAAGGCCGTCAACGGCGCCGAGACCGAACTCGCCACCTGCTCCGCGGCACCGGACCAGCAGTGGACGTACGAGACCGACGGACTGCTGCGCAACTCCGCCGCCCCCGACCTGTGCCTGGACTCCCACCTCGGCTACTCGGTCCGCCTCGCCCCCTGCTCGGCCACCGGCAAGGACGCCCGGAACATCCGCTACGACTTCACCCTCCAGGGCGCCCTGGTCCCCCGCTGGAACCAGGACCTGGCCCTCACCCCGGCCGCCACCGACGGCTCCGGCGCCCTGGTCCTCAAGACCCGCGCCGCCGGCACCGCCCAGCGCTGGGCCGTCGACACCGCCAAGCCCGATCTGCAGATGCAGAACGTCAACTGGGACAGCGGCAGCAGCCCGTTGCCGACCACCCCGCACCGGTCGGCTCCCCGGGCGACACCGACGTCCAGGGCCTCCGGGACCGCCTCGTCGCCGGCCCCGAGCCCGACCCCGAAGGCGACCGGGTCCGCCCCGTCGTCCACCCCGTCCGCCACGGTCGATCCCTGCTCCGCGTACCCGTACTACTGCGGCGGGGGCTACGGAGGCTACGGAGACAGCGGGCACCGCCGCCGCTGACTCAGGGACGGCGCGGCGGTGGCGGCGGGATCGTGCCCAGCTCCGTGGCCCGGGACGGCGACCGGTCCCGCCTCGGGCCGAGGAGCCTCGGCCCGGCCGTCCGGTTCGCCGTCGACCAAGCGCCCTGCCCGGTGCTGCTGGTCTGGCCGGAACCGGCGCCCTCGCGTGCACACGGCCGGTCCAGCCGCTCCGCCGCCTCCAGCAGATCGGCCGCCGAAGTCCCGCCGAGCCGCACCGGACGGCCCCGCGCCCCTCGGGCCGTCCCCGCCCCGCAGGCCTGGAACATCCCCTCCGCATCACAGAAGTGAGCGAGCACCAGCACCGCCGCGAGGAACCCGACCAGCGAGCACGGCGACGAGCGCGTTACGAAGACCGGCTGCCCGCCGGACCCAGGAACTCCGCCCAGCCGCCCGCCGGGGACTGCCCGGGCACCAGCGTGCGCAGCTTGCGCAGCACCGCCTGGTCCTGTGCCTCCAGCCAGGCCACGAGCTGCTTGAACGACACGAACCGCACGTCGTCGCCGTACGCGGCCATCTTTCCGATCGCCTCCTCGACGGCGTCCATGTAGATGCCGCCGTTCCAGCGCTCGAAGTGGTTGCCGATGAAGAAGGGCGCGCGGTTGGTCGTGTACGCCCGCTGGAAACCGGCGACATAGGCGTCGCGGGCCTGGGCGCGCCAGGCGTCGTAGTGGGTGCGGTCGCCGAGGGGGTTGCCGCCGGACTGGTTGAACATCATGTTGTAGTCCATCGACAGCACCTGGAAGGAGTGCCCGGGGAACGGTATGGACTGCAGCGGGAAGTCCCAGATCTTCCCGCCCTGCACCTTGCCCGGCCAGATCTGGAGCCCGCCGGGGGAGCTGGCGTCGTACTTCCAGCCGAGGGCCGCGGCCGTGGGCAGCAGGTTGGACTGGCCCTCCAGGCACGGCGTACGGCCGCCGATCAGCTCCTTGCGGTAGTCGAACGGGAGGGGCTCCAGGTCGGTGAAACCGGTGTTGGTCTTCCACTTGGTGACGAAGCCGACCGCCTGGTCTATCTCGCTGCGCCACTCCGCCGAAGACCAGTTGCGCACACCGGTCGCGCCGCAGAAGTGCCCGTTGAAGTGGGTGCCGATCTCGTGGCCCTCCAGCCAGGCGGCCCGCACCTGCTGGATCGTGGCGTGGATGTGCCGGTCGGCGAGGTAGCCGATGGCGGAGGCACCGACCGGGTGCTGCGGCGGACGGTACAGGTGCTTCTTGGACTCGGGCAGCGTGTAGATGCCGCTGAGGAAGAACGTCATCTTCGCGCCGTGGTCGGCGGCCACCTTGCGGAACCGGGAGAACAGGTTGTTGCTGAGCTCACCCGCGCCGTCCCAGGAGAACACCACGAACTGCGGTGGCTTCTGGCCCGGCTTCAGCCGCTCGGGCTTCGGCTGGTGCGGCTGGGCGCCGGTGTCGGCCGTGGAGCCGTCGCCTATCGGCTTGGCCGGCCGGGCCTGGGCGGTGCCCTTGCCGTCCGCCGGGCCGTCGACCGAGAGGCCGGTGCCCGACGAGCACGCGGCCAGCGTGCCCAGGGCGCCCGCCGCCGCGCCCGCCGTCAGCACCCGCCTGCGTGAGATCCCGCTCATCTTCTCCCCGATTTCCTTCATCACGGCCCTTGGGGGCCTGCTCTCCGGTGTGGGTCGACGGGTTCGATGAGGCGGTCCGGCGGAAAGATCGCGGCCCACGG
The DNA here is from genome assembly GCF_053598395.1 of Streptomyces sp. NPDC001135. Taxonomy (NCBI): domain Bacteria; kingdom Bacillati; phylum Actinomycetota; class Actinomycetes; order Kitasatosporales; family Streptomycetaceae; genus Streptomyces; species Streptomyces sp. NPDC001135. The sequence continues at coordinate 162,814 of NZ_JBSFKD010000018.1, forward strand.
AGCCTGTTGCCGTCCTGTGACAGTTGTGGCGCGCTCATGACGAACCCCGCTGCCGGGGGAGCGGGGCAGCGGGGTTCGTCCCGGGGGTGTCGGCAGGGGTCAGGGAGCGGTGCCCGGGCTGAGCACCGACAGGAAGACGGACGAGGAGTCGCCGGAGACGGGCACCGCGCCGCCCGTCCACACGACCTTCAGCGCGTCCCGCTCGTCCGGCGGCGTGACCAGCAGCGCGGCCGGGGTGGCCGTCCGGGCGCCGCTGACACCGGGGTTGGAGAAGGTCAGCCCGGCCCAGGCGCTCTGCCCGGGCCTGAGGGTGACGGTGGCCGGGGAGCCCGACCCGCGCCGGGGGTCCGGGCCGAGCTGGGCGCCGGAGGCGGTCACGAACGCCGTGCCCGGATAGCCGTGCAGGGTGCAGGTCCGGCCGGACCTGTTGGTGAGGACGACCGGGAAGTTCTCCTGGCCGGCGCCCGGGTCGTTGCGGCCCACCGAGGCGCGCAGCTGGGAGGTGTGGCAGCGGGTGCTCGCCGCGGGCGTGGCCGTACCGCCGCCCGTGGACGCCGTGGCCTTCGTGGTCGAGGACGAGGGGGCGGCACTCGGGGGCGTCGCCGGGGCGGACGTGGTGGACTCCGGGGTCTTCGTGGTGCCGGTCGCCGGGGCGGCCGTCCCGGAGGCCGTGATCGGTGGGTTGCTGTGGACGTCCTGGCCGTTGCCGCAGGCGGTCAGGAGGCCCAGCACGGCGACCGTGCCCACGAGCAGGGTCCCGCGCCGCGCGGACCGGGGTGTGTACACCATGTCGCTCAACACTCCTGGATGGTCACGGCACGCGGGGACCGCGTGCCTGACGGCGCCGAGTGCGCCGTCCTCACACTCCGATGCGCCGAACGCCGGAAAAGTTCGGCACGGAGGGACTTCTTCCCCGCCGTGACCGCCGCCAGCCGCGCGTCAGGTCACGCTCAGCGAACGGAGTACCCCGTCGGTCGCGTCCGTGGCGCCCCGCTCGCGCACCTGTACGTACACCTGGGGCTGCGCGGCGCCGTCCGCCGGGGCGAGTGCCGACTCCGTGACCGAGCCGCCGTCCGGGCAGCCGCTCCAGGCCCGCACCAGGCCGTGCCAGTCGCCGTCGGCGAAGGTCCGGCTGCCGGAGTAGTGGCAGCCGGAGTGGGCGAGGGCCTTCACCTTCGCGCTGACGTCGCCGTGCTCGCTCATCCCGACGAACACGCCGTCCACCGGCTGACCCAGATCGGGCCACCGGCTCAGGTCGTCGGCGACCACCAGCCCCGGTTCGTGCCCCTTGCCGAGTCCCAGAGCGCTCGGGTCCCAGCCGGAGTCGCGCAGCTCGCGGCTCCAGCCGGCGGGAACCCTGACGACGACGCGCCCGGTCGAGTCCGTCAGCCGTATCTCGTCCGAGGAGCCGCCGTGGTGGATCAGCACGGTCACCGCGGCCGCGGTGACCGCCGCGGCGAGGACCGCGGCCAGGGTCAGCGTCACCGCGTTCAGCCGGCCGCGGACCCCGTCCAGCCGCCGGGTGGACCGGTGCGCCGGCGAGGCCGCCGCCAGCCGGTCCAGCTCGTCCGCGAACACCTGTGCGCCCGGCCAGCGCCGCGCCCGGTCCGGCTCCAGGGCCCGCAGCAGCGCCCGCGCCACGTCCTCGCCGAGGTCCGGCCGCAGCCGCCCGGGCGGTACGACCCTGCCCGGCGGGCCCGGCACGCTCCCGGTGACCAGCTCGTAGCCGACCGCCCCCAGGCTGTAGACGTCGGCACGCTCGTCGATGCCCTCACCGGGCTCGGCCTGCTCCGGTGGCTGATAGCCCGCCGAGCCCGCGGCCAGCGTGAGCACGGAGGCCTGCGCGAGGCTCTTGGCGAGCCCCAGGTCGGCCAGCAGCACCCGCCGGGTGCCGTCCGGGGCGGTGTGCAGCAGCACGTTGGTGGGCTTGATGTCCCGGTGCACGATGCCCGCCTCGTGCAGCGCGGCGGCGGCCCGGGCGGCCTCGGCCGTCAGCGCGAGCGCGTGCCCCACCGGCAGCGGCCCGCCCGCCAGCAGGTCGGCGAGGGTGCCGCCGTCGGCGTACTCCATGACGAAGTACGGCCTGCCGTCGGGGAGTTCACCGATGTCGTAGACCTGCACCACCCGGCTGGAGCCGGCCCGGCGCAGGAGCCGCGCCTCGGACAGGAAGCGGTCCCTGACGTCGAGCCGGTGGGCCCAGTTGTCGGCGAGGACCTTGACCGCGACCGGAGCCTGCAGCTCGTCGTCATGGGCGAGCCACACCGTGGCGAAGCCACCGGTGCCCAGCGGCCGTTCGAGGCGGTAGCGGCCGATCCGCTCCAGGTAGTGCATACGGCTATCATGCCTGGCCTGAGATCGACTCGAAGGGGGACCCTGGTGCAGGACCAGGCGCCGATGGAAGACCTCGCCCGGCGGGCCGCCGCCGGCGACAGCGCGGCCCTGGACCGGCTGCTCACCGAGATCCAGCCGGAGGTCCTGCGCCGCTGCGGGCGCTTCCTGCCGTGCCGGGAGGACGCCGAGGAGGCCGCACAGGACGTGCTGCTCCAGGTGGCCCGGTACATCTCCGGCTTCGAGGGCCGCAGCCGCTTCAGCACCTGGCTGTACACGGTGGTCGCCAACTGCGCCCGCCAGAAGTACCGCGAGCTGAAGCGGCGGGCCGCCGAGCAGCCGGCCGCCATCGAGCCGTCGTACGCCGTCGACCCGCGCACCACGAGCGTCATCGCCGGTTCCCGGGTGGACCTGCTGGAGGCGCTGGACCGGCTGGAGCGGACGCATCCGCACCTGGTCGCGCCGCTGGTCTACCGGGACATCTGCCAGCTGGACTACGCCGACGTGGCCGAGCGCATCGGCGTCCCGCTCGGCACGCTCAAGTCCCGCCTGCACGAGGCCCGCAAACAGGTGCGGCCCTGGCTGGCGGGGTCCTGAACCCTACTGGTCCTCCTCGAAAAGTGGCAGTTCCGCCCAGATCGTCTTGCCCTCCGGAGTGTGCCGGCTGCCCCAGCGCTGGGTGAGCTGGGCGACCAGCAGCAGGCCACGGCCGCCCTCGTCGAAGGTCTTGGCCCGGCGCAGGTGCGGAGCGGTGTGGCTGGTGTCGGACACCTCGACGATCAGCGTGGTCGCGTCATGGATCAGACGCAGCCGGATGGGATGCGAGCCGTACCGGATGGCGTTGGTGACCAGCTCGCTGACCACCAGTTCCGCCGTGAACGCCGCCTCGCTCAGCCCCCAGGCGTCCAGCTGCTCCACGACCTGTTTGCGGATCGGTGCCACCAGCGCCGGGTCGGCCGGGATGTCCCAGGTCGCCACCTGGGAGGCCGGTAGGCCCTGGGTGCGGGCCAGCAGCAGCGCCACGTCGTCGGGGACACCGCCCGGCGGCAGCAGCGCGTGCAGCACACGGTCGCAGGTCGTGTCGAGGGAGCCCGTGTGCCCGGCGAGCGCCTCGTACAGCAGCTCGCGGCCGGCGTCCCCGTCCCGCCCCCGCGACATCACCAGACCGTCGGTGTACAGCGCGAGGACCGTGCCCTCGGGCAGTGCCACCTCGGCGGACTCGAAGGGCAGCCCGCCCAGGCCCAGTGGGGGACCGGCGGGCAGGTCCAGCAGGTGCGGCCGACCGTCCGGCCGCAGCAGCACGGGCGGCGGGTGCCCGGCGCGCGCCAGGGTGCAGCGCCGCGACACCGGGTCGTAGACGGCGTACAGGCAGGTCGCGCCGACCTCGCCGGGGCTGCCGTCGCCACCGGACTCCTCCGACAGCCGGACCACCAGGTCGTCCAGGTGGGTGAGCAGCTCGTCCGGGGCCAGGTCGATGTCCGCGAGGGTGCGCACGGCGGTCCGCAGCCGGCCCATGGTCGCCGAGGCCTCCACGCCGTGTCCGACGACGTCCCCGACGACCATCGCGACCCGCATCCCGGACAGCGGGATCACATCGAACCAGTCGCCGCCCACACCGGCCCGCGCGGCCGGCAGATAGCGGGAGGAGGCCTCCAGCGCGGCCGTGCGCGGCAGGGTGCGGGGCAGCAGGCTGCGCTGGAGCGCGAGCGCGGTCTCGCGTTCGCGGGAGTAGCGGCGGGCGTTGTCGATGCAGACGGCGGCCCGGGTGGTGATCTCCTCGGCGAGCAGCCGGTCGTCCGCGGCGAACGGGTCCGGGCGCCGGTGACGTGTGAAGACGGCGACGCCGAGGGTGAGCCCGCGGGCCCGGATGGGCACCGACATCGAGGAGTGGATGCCGAATCTGCGCACCTGCTCGCCCCGCGCGCGGTTCCAGGTCAGCCACGGTTGCAGGTCGCCGGCGGCCACCGTGGCGGTGATCGTGTGGCCCGCGGTCAGCGAGTCCGCCTGGGGGGAGCCGGCCGGGTACTCCTCGGTCTGCCCGGGCTCCATCACCGCCTCCGGCACGCCGTCGAGGACCGACCGATGGGCGGCCCGGCGCAGGGTGACCGGCGCCGAGAGGCGGGCCGGGGGCTCGCCGCCGTACTCCTGCGGGTCCAGCAGGTCGATGGTGACGAAGTCGGCGAGCGCGGGCACGCACACGTCCGCCAGCTCCTGGGCGGTGCGGGTGACGTCCAGCGTGCTGCCGACGCGTACGCTCGCCTCGTTCACCAGCTGCAGCCGCTGCCGGGCGCGGTGGTTGTCGGTGATGTCGTGCGCGGCCAGGCACACCCCGCGCACCCGGCCCCGCGCGTCCCTGACCGGGGCCATCCGGGCGAGCCAGGCATGAGCGCGGTCCTCGCCGCCGGTGCGCATGAAGGTCTGCACGTCCAGCGGCCGGCCCGTGGTCAGCACCCGGAGCATGCCCTGCTCCAGCTCGTCGGTCTGCGGCTTGCCGCCGATCTCCGCGAGCCGCAGCCCGCGCAGGCGCTCCTCCGGCAGCCCGACGACCTCGGCCATCGCCTCGTTCATCCCGCGCAGCCGCAGTTCCGCGTCGTACACGGCGACCGCGCACGGCGACTGGACCAGTCCCGCCTCGGCGAGCGGATCGTCCTCGGCGGGCGGTTGCGCGGCGGGCAGCGGGGTGACGACGAGCCAGCCGCCGCCGTGTCCGTCGTGCGGCGGCCGGCGGTGCGCGAGCAGCCAGACCGGCACGGTACGGCCGTCCCGGTGGCGCAGTCCGACGGTCCCCTCCCAGCGCGTGCCCGTGGGCAGGGCCGTGGGGTGGTCGCCGGCGAGCAGCCGGGCGGCGGGGCGGCCCAGGACGGCGTCCGCGGGGTGGCCGAGCAGGCGCCTGGCGCCCTCGTTCCACTCGACCAGCGTGCCGTCGTCGTCGATGACAGCCCGGGCCGTCGCCGCGTCGTCGAACGGATAGACCCGGCTCATCGTCGCCGCTCCCAAGCGCACACTCACAGTGAACAGGTGGCACCTCTCGTGTTCCAGCGTAGTGCTTCCGGGACTCCTGTGAACCACAACCTCCGCTGACCTGGCCGGTCGGTCGAACACGGTCGAGGCGGTGATCCGGCCGATCTGCGGCCCGGCGGCGGTCGTGGCTGCCGCACCCTTGACGATCGTGTAGGGCGGCCCGTCAGAATCTGTTTGTTCGCGATGAGTTGTGAGTACTTCTGGGCCCTGATGAGGGGGAGCCGCCATGACGGTCACTCGCCGATCGGTTCTGGTCGCCGCCACCGCGACACCCGCGGCCGGAGCGCTGCTGAGCATCCCGGCGGCTGCGGCTGTGGCCGCCGACGCCGCCGAGGCGTCCGCCGGCGGCGTCGGACGCCACACCGTCCCCCTGCGGGACGGCTGGCGCTTCGCCCTGGTCGACCCGGGCGGCATCACCGACCCGACCGGCGCCTACGCGCGAGCCGCCGAGCCGGACTTCGACGACTCGGCCTGGCGCGAGGTCGCCGTCCCGCACGACTGGTCCATCGAGCAGACCCCCACCACCGACCACGGCACCACCAGCGGCACCGGATTCCTCCCGGGCGGCCTCGGCTGGTGCCGGCTCTCCTTCACCCTGCCGCCGGCCTGTGCCGGCCGGCGGATATCGGTCGAGTTCGACGGCGTCTACATGGACGCGTACGTCTCCTGCAACGGCACCCTGGCGGGCCACCACCCCTACGGCTACACCGGCTTCGCCCTCGACCTCACCGACCTCGTGCACACCGACGGCCGCACCCCGAACGTGCTCGCGGTCCAGGTGCGCAACCGACTGCCGAGCAGCCGCTGGTACTCCGGCAGCGGCATCTACCGCGAGGCCCGGCTCGTGATCACCGAACCGGTGCACGTGGCCCGCTGGGGCACCTGCGTCACGACTCCCGAGGTCACCGCCGGCCGCGCCCTGGTCAGGGTGGCGACGACGGTGCGGAACGAGTCCGGCACCGGCACGGACGTACAGGTCCTGTCCCGGATCACCGCCCCCGACGGCAGCACGGCCGCCCGTGCGTCCACCACGGTCGCGGTCTCCGACCAGGCCGCCGAGACCCATGAACTGACCGTCGACACCCCCCTTCTGTGGGACTTCGCGACACCCGGGCACCGCTACACCCTGCACACCGAACTGCGCGTCGCGGGCCGCACCACCGACACGTACAGCACGCCGTTCGGGATCCGCACCTACCGGTTCGACCCCGACGAGGGCTTCTCCCTCAACGGCACCTCCACGAAGATCAAGGGCGTAGACCTCCATCACGACCAGGGCGCGCTCGGCGCCGCGATCAGCATCGACGCGGTCCGCAGACAGATGCGGATCATGAAGTCGATGGGCGTCAACGCCTTGCGCACCTCCCACAACCCGCCCTCGCCGCAGATGATCCAGGTCTGCGAGGAACTGGGCATCGTGATGATGGTCGAGGCCTTCGACTGCTGGCGGACCGGCAAGACGACGTACGACTACGGACGTTTCTTCGACGAGTGGTGCGAGAAGGACGCCACCGAGATGGTGCGGGCCGCCCGGAACTCACCGGCCGTCGTCCTGTGGTCCATAGGCAACGAGATACCCGACTCCACCTCCACGGCCGGGCTCGCCATGGCCGACCGGATCATCGGCGCGATCAAGGCCGCCGACGACACCCGCCCGGTGGTCATCGGCTCCGACAAGTACCACGGTGTACCCGCCCCCGGCTCCCCGGCCGACCGCATGCTCGCCAAGCTCGACGGCCTGGGCCTGAACTACAACACGGCCACATCCGTCGACGCCCTGCACGCCAGGTACCCCCACCTGTTCCTCTTCGAGTCTGAGTCCTCCTCGGAAACCTCCACCAGGGGCGCGTACCAGGAGCCGGAACACCTGAACACCGGCGAGAACCACACGCCGGGCAGGCGGGAGGTCTCCTCGTACGACAACAACCTCGCCTCCTGGACCATGAGCGGCGAGTACGGGCACAAGAAGGACCGGGACCGGAAGTGGTTCGCGGGACAGTTCCTGTGGTCGGGTATCGACTACCTGGGCGAGCCCACCCCGTACGACGTCTTCCCGGTCAAGGCGTCCTTCTTCGGCGCCGTCGACACGGCCGGCTTCCCGAAGGACATGTACCACCTGTTCAAGAGCCAGTGGACGGCCGAACCGATGGTCCACCTGCTGCCGATGAGCTGGAACCACGAGGACCTCGCAGAGGGGGCCACGGTCGAGGTCTGGGCGTACGCCAACGTGCCGTCGGTCGAGCTGTTCCTCAACGGGAAGTCCCTCGGCGTCCGGGAGTTCGACGTCAAGAGGACCACGGACGGCCGCACCTACCTGGAGACCACCGAGGCCACCGGCGACGACAAGACCTTCACCGACGGCCCCTACCCGGGCAGCTACACGAGTCCCAACGGCAGCGCGGGCAAGCTGCATCTGACCTGGAAGGTGCCGTTCCAGCCGGGCGAGCTGAAGGCCGTGGCCCGGCGGGACGGCGAAGTGGTCGCCACCGACGTACTGCGCACGGCCGGCCCGGCGCACGCCCTGCGGCTCACCGCCGACCGCACGTCCCTCGCCGCCGACGGCCGTTCGCTGCTCTTCGTCACCGCCGAGGTCGTCGACGCGCACGGGGTGGTGGTGCCCGGCGCCGAACACCTCATCACCTTCGACGTCGGCGGAGGCTCCCTGGCCGGGGTCGACAACGGCCGCGAGGAGAGCGCCGAACGCTACCAGGCCAGCACCCGCACCGCGTTCCACGGCAAGGCCCTCGCCATCGTCCGCTCCGGTACGAAGCCGGGCCCGCTGACCGTCACCGCCCGGGCGGACGGCCTGCGCACGGGCACGGTCCGGGTGCGCACGACCCCGGCCCGCTCGGCCGCCCGCACCGCCGCACCGGACCTCAAGGCCGACCACCCCGCTCCGCTGAACCACCCGTACGCCGACGCCAGTTACTCCGGCCGCCCGGACACGCTGCCCGCCGCGATGCTGGACGGCGACCCGGCCACCGGCTGGTCCAACGCCTTCGCCAAGTCGGCCACCGCGCTGCTGCCCGCGTTCGACGGGGCCCGCGCCGAGGACTGGGTGTCGGTCGACTTCGGACGCGGCCGGATCTTCGACCGGGTGGAGGCCTCGTTCACCGTGGACGCCACCCACACGCTGCCCGCCACCGCAGAGGTCGCGGTCTGGGACGGCCGTACCCATGTGCCGGTGACGGGCGCCAGGGTGGACTGGGCCACCGCCTCCGACACCCCGACCGTGATCACTTTCGACCCGGTGCGGGGCTCCCGCCTGCGGCTGACACTCACCAGCGCCCACCCGGGCGAGGCCCAGGGGGCGATACGCATCAGCCGGCTCGACGTCTAGGGGGTTTCGTGTGGAGCGGGTCGGCCCAGGCCGTGCCGGGAGTCGCGGACCCGGGCCGATCCAAACGAAACCCCCTGGGCGCGGTCGCGGGCCCGGCTCCCTCACCCCAGGACCGGCTGCAGCGCGCCCTCGTGTGTGAGCAGCCACCGCTTGCGCTCGACTCCGCCCGCGTACCCGCGCATCGAGCCGTCGGCACCGATCACCCGGTGGCAGGGGCGGACGAGCAGCACGGGGTTGGCGCCGAGGGCCCGCCCCACCGCGCGGAGTTCGGCGCGCGGCAGGCCCAGCCGGGCGGCGAGCGCGCCGTAGGTGGTCGTCGTGCCGTGGGGGATGTCGTCGAGGGCCTGCCACACCGCCCGCTGGAACGGGGTGCCGGTGACGGCGAGCGGCAGCTCGAACCGGGTCCGACGGCCCGCGAAGTAGGCCTCCAACTGCCGGTGCGCCTCGGCGAACGGACGATCGTCACGGTCCTCCGCGCGGACGGCGGGTGCGCCGTGCCGCCCCGGCACCCCGAGCGAGCCGAGCGTCAGGCCGGACGCCGACACCGAGCCGGTCAGCAGCAGGTCGCCCAACGGGCTCGGGTGGACGGTGTGGACGGTGCGTGTGCTCATCGGAGTGCTCCTGGTGTCCCGCTGCGGTCTCTTTCCGTGCTGCCGAGTCTGCTGCGCCGAACGCCCGGGGACCGGCGGGAACCGGACATGGCTCTCGCACCCCGCGGGTACCACGGCAAATGCCGCCTGACCTGGCGATATTTACGGGTAAGTACCCGCGCGGTACCGTGAGGGGCATGCCAGCTCTCAACGTGGAGTTCAGCGAACGGGAACTCGAGGACCTGAGGCAGATCGCCAAGGAGCGCGGTACGTCGATGAAGGCCCTCGTGCGCGAGGCCGCGGCCGCCGACATAGCGCGACACCGGGCCCTGCAGGAGGGCGCCGAGGCCTTCCGGCGGTTCTTCGCCACGCACGCCGAGGAGTTCGCGGCGGCCTTCCCCGACGACGAACCCGCCGCGAAGCACGAGGCCGCCTGACGCATGCCTTCCGTCATCCATATCGACGTCCCCTGGCTGCTCCAGCGCCACGAGGAGGTCCTGCCCGACCAGCCCGCGGTCGACGACTTCTCCGCACTGGTCGCCGCCGTCGCCCGGCACCGCGTGGATCCGCCCCGGCTCGGCGTGGACTCCGACCCCGCCTGGCGGGCCGCCGCCCTGCTGCACACCCTCGCCGTGCTCAAGCCCCTGCCCGCGGCCAACGCCCGCTTCGCCTGCGCGACCGCCGTGGCCTACATGTTCGTCAGCGGCGTCGGCATCGACCCGCCCTACGGCGCCCTCGTCGACCTCGCCCGCGATCTGATGTCCGGCAAGGCGGACGTGTACGGCGCGGCCGACCGGCTGCGCTCCTGGCAGATCTGAGGAAGCCGCACCGCCTGTCCCGAGGCTCCTGCCCTCCGGGCGAACGGCGGGAGTCCGGTGGCGGGCCCACCCGCCCGCCCCGGCCGGCGGGGGAAGCCGCCGGGGCCGTCGGCCGGGGCAGGGTCAGGGGGGCCGCCGGCCGAGGGCGGGAGGAACGGGGCCGGCGGCCGGTTTCGCGCGGGAGAGCCTCCCTCGGCTGTCGGTGTCGCCCGAGCCGGGGACCCCCGGCCCGCGCGGGCCTTTCCCAGAGGGCCGACCCCAGTCCACTACCGGCCCGCCCGCCCCGGAAGCGTGCGTGGCCGGCCGGTGCGTGCGCGCGCTTCACACGGGGCGCACGGCCGGTCGAAAGCCGACGCGCCAGTGGGGTCAGCGGGCCCGCTGTCTGACTTTCTTTCAAAACTTTCGATGTTGTGTGGGTGCCCTGTTGCTCATGTGGAAGTTGTGCAAGGGTTGAAACGCCCGTGCGGGGGGTAAAGTCCGGGGTTCCTCCGGCAGATGCGGAACTTCACCGGCCGGGCTCCGGCCCCGCCCCCTCCGCGCGCGCCGCAGACATACGCATCGACGCAGCACGCACCATAAGGAACACGCTCAGTGCTCACCCCCCACCCCCCTCGTCCGCCCTATCCGCCGCCAGGCGACGACCCCGGGGAGTCCGACGAGTTGCTCGCCGGACCGCTGCGGGCCGGCTCCGACGCGGAGGGTTCCCGGTCCGCCGCCCTGCTGATGGCCCGGCACTGGCAGCCGGCCCACGACTACGCCGTCGTCTGCCTCGCGCTGTCCGGGCCGCTCGCCCACATGGTCACCGCCACAGCCTTCCACCAGGTCCTCGGCCGGCTCGCGCTCGGCGAAGGAGCCGAGGCGTTGCGGCCCCGGCTGCTGGTGATGGTCCGGGACACGGTCGTCAACTGGTCCGGCACCGACCGGATCACCGCCGTACTGCCCGGACTCGCAAAACCCGCCGGGGGCCGGGGGATGCGCGCCGCGAAGACCCTGATACCGGAGAACCGGGCCCTGTCGGACCGCTCCTTTCACGCCCTTTCCCTGCTGGAGCAGGCGCTGTTGTGGCACATCGAGGTCGAGGCCGAGCCGATGACCGTTCCGGCGGGGCTGCTCGGTCTGGACATCGAGAGCGCGGCGGTCGCACTCGAGCAGGCCCGCGAGAAGTTCCGGGAGGGCCTGGTGCGCGCCCACCGGGAACTCGCGCCCGGCAAGGAATGCCGCTACTACAACCGGCTGCTCGACGTTCCGATCCGCCGTGGCGGCGCCGGCGCCCTGCTGCCCGACGTCCAGGAACACCTGTCCGCCTGCCCCTACTGCCGGCACGCCGCCGAGCAACTGGGCCACGCCGACGCCGCCCTGGGCGTGCTGCTCGCCGAGGCCGTGCTCGGCTGGGGTGCCCGCCGCTACCTCGAATCCCGCCCCGGCCGCCGCCCCGGACCCGCCCGCGGCCGTGGTGGCTCCCGGCGCTCCGGCGGCCGCCGGCGCGGCGGCGGCAAGCCCGGCCTGTTCGCCCGTATCGCCCTGCCCGGCGCCCGGCGGCGCGGCGACGGTGAGCCCCGGGACCCCGACCCGGCGCCGCGCCGCGCTCGGATGCCTCCGGCGGGCCGCTCTGCAGTACGGCGCGGCGGATCAGACCGCGGCTGTGGTACCA
>NZ_JBSFKD010000019.1:0-27406 GCF_053598395.1 Streptomyces sp. NPDC001135
GTGACGCGGAGGTCGTGGAGGGCGCCGGGGCGGACACCGTGCGGGTGCTCGCCGAGGTGTGTCCGACGGGTTTCGGCCCCCCGGGTTCCTTTTGCCAAGGGTTAACGCGCACCCCTTGACGGCCGTGTGACGCCGTTCTCAATATGTTCCCCATCGCGCAACCCATCGTGCAATGCGCAACAGCAGAGGAGCTTGTCGTGCCACACGAGGTCCGTGCCGTAGTCGCTGTCAAGAAGGGCGCACCCGTGGAGGTGCGGACCATCGTGGTTCCCGATCCGGGGCCCGGTGAGGTCCTGGTCAGGGTGCAGGCCTGCGGGGTGTGCCACACGGATCTCCACTACCGCGAAGGCGCGATCAACGACGACTTCCCGTTCCTGCTGGGCCATGAGGCGGCCGGCACGATCGAGGCGGTCGGCGCGGGCGTCACCGACCTGCGCCCCGGTGACTACGTGGTGCTGGCCTGGCGGGCGCCCTGCGGCAGCTGCCGTTCGTGTCGCCGTGGCCGGCCCTGGTACTGCTTCGACTCCCGCAACGCCGCCCAGCCGATGACCCTGCCGGACGGCACCCCGCTCAGCAACGCCCTCGGCATCGGCGCGTTCGCCGAGAAGACGCTGGTCGCGGCCGGTCAGGCGGTGAAGATCGACCCCGCGGCACGTCCCGAGGCGGCCGGACTCATCGGCTGCGGGGTGATGGCCGGTTACGGCGCCGCGGTCAACACCGGCAACGTCGGCCGCGGTGACTCGGTCGCCGTCATCGGCTGCGGCGGCGTCGGCAACGCGGCCATCGCGGGCGCCTGCCTGAACGGCGCCATGAAGGTCATCGCCGTGGACATCGACGACAAGAAACTCGACCAGGCGGAGAGGTTCGGCGCCACCCACACCGTCAACTCCCTAGGCACCGACCCGGTCGAGGCGGTCCGCGCCCTCACCGACGGCCACGGCGTGGACATCGCCATCGACGCGGTGGGCCGGCCCGAGACCTTCGAGCAGGCCTTCTACATGCGCGACCACGCGGGTCTGCTGGTCCAGGTCGGGGTGCCCGCACCCGAGATGAAGGTCGAACTCCCGCTGATCGACGTCTTCTCGCGCGGCGGAGCGATCAAGTCGTCCTGGTACGGCGACTGTCTGCCGAGCCGGGACTTCCCGTTCCTGATCGACCAGTACCTGTACGGCCTGCTCGACCTGAACGCGTTCGTGTCCGAGACGATCGGCCTGGAACAGGTGGAGGAGGCGTTCGCCAAGATGCACCGGGGCGAGGTGCTGCGCTCGGTGGTGGTGCTGTGAAGGGCGCCGTACGCATCGAACGCGTCGTCACGCACGGCGCCTTCAGCCTCGACGGCGACACCTTCGACGTCGAGAACAACGTCTGGCTGGTCGGTGACGACGAGGAGGTGCTGATCGTGGACGCGGCGCACGACGCCGAGGCGATCCACCGCGCCACGGCGGGCCGCCGGGTCACCGCGGTCGTCTGCACCCACGCCCACGACGACCACATCGACGCCGCGGCCACGCTCTCCACCCGCACCGGCGCCCCCGTCCTGCTCCACCCGGACGACCACGAGCTGTGGTCCCGCACCCACCCCGGCCGCAAGCCGGACGGCGAGCTGACCGACGGCCGCGTCCTCACGGTCGCCGGAATCGAACTCCGGGTCCTCCACACACCCGGCCACACCTGGGGCAGCTGCTGCCTGTACGCCCCGTTCCTCGGCGTCGTCTTCACCGGCGACACCCTCTTCCACGGCGGTCCCGGCGCCACCGGCCGCTCCTACTCGGACCGTCCGACGATCGAGGCGTCCATCCGCGCCCGGCTGCTCACCCTGCCGGGCGGCACCGTCGTCCACACCGGCCACGGCCAGGACACGACGATCGCCGCCGAGCGGCCGAACGTCCCCGCCCTCTGAGCGACTCCCCCGCACCTGCCATCCCCGCCACCACAAGGAGGGGCATGTCCAGCACCCCCGAACACCGGTCCCAGGGCCCCCGCGTCGTCGTCATCGGCGCCGGTATCGTCGGCTGCTCCCTCGCCGACGAGCTGACCGCCCGCGGCTGGACCGACGTCACCGTCCTCGAACAGGGCCCGCTCCCCGCCCCGGGCGGCTCCACCTCCCACGCGCCCGGACTCGTCTTCCAGACCAGTCCCTCGAAGACCCTCTCGGAGTTCGCCAAGTACACCGTCCAGAAGTTCTGTTCCCTCGAGGCGGACGGCGTCTCCTGCTTCCAGCAGGTCGGCGGCCTGGAACTCGCGACGACCCCCGAGCGCCTGGCCGACCTGCACCGCAGGGCCGGTTACGCCGCGTCCTGGGGCATTCGCGGCGAGGTCGTGGGCGCCGCCCGCTGCAAGGAACTGTGGCCACTCCTGGACGAGTCGGCCGTCCTCGGCGGATTCCACACACCCGACGACGGCCTGGCCCGGGCCCTGCTCGCGGCCCGCGCCCAGATGGACCGGGCCACCGCGCGCGGCGCCCGCTTCCTTGACCGTCACACGGTCACCGGCATCGAGCAGGCGGGCGGCCGGGTCACCTCCGTGGTCACCGACCGCGGCACCTTCCCCGCCGACCACGTCGTCTCGGCCGCCGGATTCTGGGGGCCGGTCATCGGCCGCATGGCCGGTATCGACGTACCGCTGCAGCCGCTCGCCCACCAGTACGCGCGGACGAGGCCGCTGCCCGAGCTGGGCGGCGCCACGGCCGAGGCCTCGAAGCCGATCCTCCGTTTCCAGGACCGGGATCTGTACTTCCGCGAGCACACGGACCGCATCGGCATCGGCTCGTACGCGCACCGGCCACTGCCCGTGGACCCGTTCGCCGTGCTCGCGTACGACGAGGCGCGCGCGCAGGACTTGGAGATGCCGTCCTCGTACCCCTTCACCGCTAAGGACTGGGCGCCGAGCTGGGAGGACTGCCGGCGGCTGCTGCCCGCGCTGCGTGAGACGGAGATCGAGACCGGGTTCAACGGCGTCTTCTCGTTCACGCCGGACGGCATGCCCCTCCTCGGAGAAGCCCGGCAACTGCGGGGCTTCTGGCTGGCCGAGGCGGTCTGGGTGACGCACTCCGCCGGGGTGGCGAAGGCGGTGGCCGAGTGGATGGTCGACGGGCGGCCTTCCGCCGACGTGCACGAGTGCGACCTCACGCGGTTCGAGGAGGCGCAGCGTTCACCGTCGTACGTCCGGGAACGCGGTGCACAGCAGTTCGTCGAGGTGTACGACGTCCTGCACCCCCTCCAGCCGATGGAACAGCCACGGCCGCTGCGCGTCAGCCCCTTCCACGCCCGTCAGCAGCAGCTCGGCGCCTTCTTCCTGGAGGGCGCGGGCTGGGAGCGTCCGCACTGGTACGAGGCGAACGCCCCGCTCGTGGACGCCCTCGACGGCCTCCCCGAGCGCGACGCCTGGTCGGCCCGCTACTGGTCCCCGATCGCCGCCGCCGAGGCGAAGGCCACCCGCGAGAAGGTCGCCCTGTACGACATGACCCCGCTGCGCCGCCTGGAGGTGACCGGGCCCGGAGCGCTCGCCTTCCTGGACCGCATGACCAGCAACAACCTGCGCAAGAAGCCCGGCGCGGTCACCTACACCCTGCTCCTGGACGAGACCGGGGGCATCCGCTCCGACCTCACCGTCGCCCGTCTCGCCCCCGACCACTTCCAGGTCGGGGCCAACTCCCCCGCCGACCTCGACTGGCTGCTGCGGCACGCACCCGACGACGTCCGGATCAGGGACATCACCTCCGGTACCTGCTGCATCGGCGTGTGGGGGCCGCTCGCCCGCGACCTGGTCCAGCCGCTCACCCCGGACGACTTCTCCCACGAGGGCTTCGGTTACTTCCGCGCCCGGCAGACGTACCTGGGGCACGTGCCGGTGACCGCGATGCGCCTCAGCTACGTCGGCGAGCTGGGCTGGGAGCTGTACACCACGGCCGACCTGGGGCTCCGGCTGTGGGACACGCTGTGGGAGGCCGGCCGGGAGCACGGCGTGATCGCGGCGGGGCGGTCGGCCTTCAACTCCCTGCGGCTGGAGAAGGGGTACCGGGCCTGGGGCACCGACATGACCGACGAGCACGGTCCGTTCGAGGCGGGCGTCGGCTTCGCGGTCCGTACGGACAAGGAGGACTTCGTCGGCAAGGCGGCACTGGAGCGAGCCCCGGAGCCCACCCGCAGGCTCACCCCGCTCCTCCTCGACGACCCCGCGGCCGTCGTCCTCGGCAAGGAGCCGGTGTTCGTCGACGGCGCCCCGGCCGGCTATGTGACCAGTGCGTCGTACGGCTACACGCTAGGCCGCTGCATCGCCTACGCCTGGCTCCCGGCCGGCCTCGCCACCGGCACCGGCGTGCACATCGCGTACTTCGGCGAGAAAGTGCCGGCCACCGTTGCCGACGAACCGCTCTTCGACCCGAAGATGACCCGCATCCGCCGTTA
Organism: Streptomyces sp. NPDC001135; assembly: GCF_053598395.1. Classification (NCBI taxonomy): domain Bacteria; kingdom Bacillati; phylum Actinomycetota; class Actinomycetes; order Kitasatosporales; family Streptomycetaceae; genus Streptomyces; species Streptomyces sp. NPDC001135. The sequence continues at coordinate 4,407 of NZ_JBSFKD010000019.1, forward strand.
GGAGACGTCCGTGACGACGACCCCGATCCCCCCGAGCCTCATCGCGACGCTTCCGGGTCGCTACTACACCGACCCGGACGTCTTCCGGCAGGAGCAGGAGAACCTCTTCGAGTCCCTGTGGTTCTGCGCGGTCCGCAGCGCGGACCTGGACAGGCCGGGCGCCTTCCGCACGGTCCAGGTGGGCCGCGAGAACGTCATCATCACCCGCACGCGTACGGGTGGGCTGCGCGCCTTCCTGAACGTGTGCCGGCACCGGGGTGCCCGGCTGTGCATGGAGGAGTCCGGCGAGGTGCGCCGCACTCTGCAGTGCCCGTACCACGCGTGGACGTACGACCTCGAAGGCAAGTTGGTCGCCGCACCCAACTTGATCAAGATGCCCGACATTGACCGGGTCGAGTACGGGTTGATCAAGGTGGCCCTGCGCGAATGGCTCGGCTACGCCTGGGTGTGCCTCGCCGACGAACCGCCCTCCTTCGAGGACACCGTGATGCACGCGGCCGTGGAACGGCTCGGCGACGCCGCCGCCATCGAGCACTACGGCACCGAGCAGCTGGCCCTCGGCAAGCGCATCACCTACGACGTGAAGGCCAACTGGAAGCTGATCGTCGAGAACTTCATGGAGTGCTACCACTGCGCCACGATCCACCCCGAACTCACGGAGGTGCTGCCGGAGTTCGCCGACGGGTACGCCGCCCAGTACTACGTCGGGCACGGCGCGGAGTTCGGCGAGCGGATCAAGGGGTTCACGGTCGACGGCAGCGAGGGCTTCGCCAAGCTCCCCGCGGTCGGCGCCGACCAGGACCGCCGCTACTACGCGATCACGATCAAGCCGACCGTGTTCGTCAACCTCGTCCCGGACCACGTCATCCTGCACCGGATGTTCCCGCTGGCCGAGGACCGCACGGTCGTGGAGTGCGACTGGCTGTACGCGCCGGAGGTGGTGGCGTCGGGCGCGGACGTGTCGAAGTCCGTGGAGCTGTTCCACCGGGTCAACGTGCAGGACTTCGAGGCGTGCGAGCGCACCCAGCCGGCGATGTCCTCGCGCGCGTACCGCGCGGGCGGTGTGCTGGTCCCCAACGAGCACCACATCGGGATCTTCCACGAGTGGCTGCTGACCCGGCTGGGGGGCGACCGTGCCTGATCTCTTCATCGACGGCGAGTGGCGCAGCGCCGTGGACGAGCGCACCCGGGAGATCCGCTGCCCCGCCGACGGCTGTCTGGTCGGGGTCGTGGACGAGGCCGGCGGCAAGGACACCGTGGAGGCGATCGCGGCGGCCCGGCGCGCCTTCGACACCGGTCCCTGGCCGCGTACGCCCGCCCAGGAGCGCGGCGACCTGCTGCTGCGGGTCGCGGACCTCCTCGTCCGCGACAAGGACGCCCTGGCCCGCGCCGAGTCCCTGGACACGGGCAAGCGGCTGGTGGAGAGCGCGTACGACATCGACGACGTCGTCAACTGCTTCCGCTACTTCGGGCGGCTGGTCGCGAGCGAGACGGGGCGGGTCGTCGACACCGGCCGGGCGGGCGTCGACAGCCGGGTGGTGTACGAACCGGTCGGCGTCTGCGCGCTGATCACGCCCTGGAACTATCCACTGCTGCAGACCGCGTGGAAGGTCGCCCCGGCCGTCGCGGCGGGCAACACCTTCGTGCTGAAGCCGAGCGAGCTGACCCCGCACACCGCGATCCACCTGGTGCGGCTGCTGGCGGAGGCGGGGCTGCCGCCGGGCGCGGCCAACCTGGTGCTGGGCGCCGGTCCGGAGGCGGGCGCCCCGCTCGCCGAGCATCCGGACGTCGACCTGGTGTCCTTCACCGGCGGTCTGCAGACCGGCCGCCGGCTGATGGCGGCCGCCGCCGGGACGGTGAAGAAGGTCGCGCTCGAACTCGGCGGCAAGAACCCCAACATCGTCTTCGCGGACGCCGACTTCGACGCGGCGGTCGACATGGCGCTGACCGCCGTGTTCCTGCACTCCGGACAGGTGTGCTCGGCCGGGGCCCGGCTGCTGGTCGAGGACGCGCTGCACGACCGGTTCGTGGACGAGGTCGTCCGCCGGGCACGGCTGATCCGGCTGGGCGGCCCGTTCGACGAGCGGGCGCAGACCGGTCCGCTGATCTCGGCGGCCCACCGGGCGAAGGTCGAGGCCTATGTGGCCAAGGGCATCGAGGAGGGCGCGGTGCTGCGCTGCGGCGGGGCCCGGCCCTCCGGCCCCGGCCACGACGACGGCTTCTACTACCTTCCGACCGTCCTGGACGCGTGCACGAGCGGCATGTCCGTGGTCCGGGAGGAGTCCTTCGGACCGGTGCTGACCGTCGAGCGGTTCACCACCGAGGAGGAGGCCGTACGGCTCGCCAACGACACGGTCTACGGCCTCGCGGGCGCCGTCTGGACCGGCGACGAGGCCAGGGCGGCCCGGGTCGCGGCGGAACTGCGACTCGGCACGGTCTGGATCAACGACTACCACCCGTACGTGCCCCAGGCCGAATGGGGTGGTTACAAGCAGTCCGGGTTCGGGCGTGAACTCGGACCGGCGGGGCTCGCCGAGTACCGCGAGACGAAACACATCTGGCGCACCACCGCGCCGGCACCACAGGGCTGGTTCGACTGACAGCCGAAGGAGTCCGCTCATGACGACCACCGAGCAATCGCCAGACCCCCACCACCACGACGACGCCGAACTCGCGGAGTTCGGCTACAAACCCGAGCTCAAGCGCACTCTCGGCAACTTCCACACCTTCGCCGCCGGGATCAGCTACATCTCGATCCTGACGGGCACGTTCCAGCTGTTCTACTTCGGCTACGGCAGCGGCGGCCCCGCCTACTGGTGGTCGTGGCCGATGGTGTTCGCCGGCCAGTTCATGGTCGCCCTGTGCTTCGCCGAACTCGCCGCCCGCTACCCGGTGGCCGGCTCGGTCTACAACTGGTCGAAGAAGATCGGCAACCCGCATCTCGGCTGGCTCGCCGGGTGGATGATGTTGATCGCGTCCATCGTGTCCATCTCGGCGGTCGCGCTGGCGTACCAGTTGACGCTGCCGCAGATCTCGTCCGCGTTCCAGTTCGTCGGGGACGGCACCGGCAAGTACGACGTGGCGACGAACGCGGTCGTCCTGGCGGCGGTGTTGATCCTGTTCACCACGCTGATCAATGCTTTCGGCGTCAAGTTGATGGCCACGATCAACACGGCGGGCGTCTTCATCGAGCTGATCGCCACGGTTGTGTTGATCATCCTGTTCGCCGTCCACATCACCCGCGGCCCCCAGGTGGTCATGCAGACGAACCACACGGGATCGGGTTACTCAACGGGTTACCTCGGCGCCTTCCTGGTGGCCTCGCTGGCCTCGGCGTACGTCATGTACGGCTTCGACACCGCCGCCTCGCTCGGCGAGGAGTCCCTGGACCCGTCCCGGAACGCCCCGCGCGCCATCATCCGCGCGATCGTCGCCTCGTTCGTACTGGGCGGGCTGGTCCTGCTGCTGGCGCTGATGAGCGTCTCCAGCCTCAAGGGCGACAAACTGTCCACGGACGGCCTGCAGTACGTCGTGCTCGACGTGCTCGGTCCGACGGCCGGCAAGGCGATGCTGTGGTGCGTGCTGATCGCGGTCACGGTGTGCGCGCTGGCCGTGCACACGGCGGCGATCCGGCTGGCGTTCGCCATGGCCCGGGACAACAACCTGCCCGCGTCCTCGCTGCTGGCCCGGGTCAGCCCGCGCTTCCAGACCCCGGTCCTGCCGGCCGTGATCATCGGCGTGCTGGCGCTGGCGATCCTCGTGGTCAACATCCGCCAGCCGCAGATCTTCACGGTCGTCACCAGCATCGGCATCATCATGATCTACCTCGCCTACCTGGGCGTCACCGTGCCGATGCTGGTGGCCCGGCTGCGCGGCAGGTGGCAGCCGGCGGGCGGGGGCAGGTTCTCGCTGGGCCGCTGGGGGCTGCTCGTCAACGTCGTCGCGGTCGTGTGGGGCGCGGTCATGACGGTCAACCTGATCTGGCCGCGCGCCGCGGTCTACAACGCGAGCGCGCCCTACCACTGGTATCTGCGCTGGGGCGCGGTGCTGTTCGTCGCCGTCATCGCGGGCGGCGGCTTCGCCTACTACTGGTTCGTCCAGCGTCACCGCACCGGCGTGCTCGCCGAGCACCGTCTGGAGGCGGCGTCCGCCGCCTCGGCTCCCCTCGCCGCCCCGGCGGCCGACTGACTCCAGCCGCACCCACCCCTTACGACCGATTACGACTGATTCCGGCTGAGTTCCGGCCGGCAGGGAGGTCATATGAGCATCGATGAGTTCGACTACGTGGTGGTCGGCGGCGGCACGGCGGGCAACGTGGTGGCGGCGCGGCTCTCCGAGGACCCGTCCGTGACGGTGTGCGTGCTGGAGGCGGGGCCGAGCGACGTCGGCGACGACGACGTCCTCAAGCTGGAGCGCTGGATGGGCCTGCTGGAGTCCGGCTACGACTGGGACTACCCGGTCGAACCGCAGGCCACCGGCAACAGTTTTATGCGGCACGCGCGCGCGAAGGTGCTGGGCGGCTGTTCGTCGCACAACTCCTGTATCGCCTTCTGGGCACCCGCACAGGACCTGGACGGCTGGGCGGCCCAGGGCTGTACGGGATGGAGCGCGGCCGACCTGTTCCCGCTGTACCGACGGCTGGAGAACAACGACGCGCCCGGCGACCACCACGGCCGTACCGGCCCGGTGAAGCTGCGCACCCTCAAGGGCGGCGACCCGTGCGGCGCGGCCCTGCTGGAGGCGTGTGCGCAGGCGGGCATACCCACCGTCCCGTTCAACACCGGGAAGACGGTGGTGCGCGGGGCCAACTGGTTCCAGATCAACTCCGACGAGAACAACGTCCGCCAGTCGTCCTCGGTGGCCTATCTGCACCCGGTCATGGGCAAGCGCCCCAATCTGGACATCCGTACCGGAGTACGCGCCAAGAGGCTGGTGCTGGAGGGCCGGCGGTGCGCGGGCGCCGAGTACCTGGATCCGGATCTGGTGCACACCCGCACGGTACGGGCCCGGCGCGAGGTGATCGTCTCGTGCGGCTCGATCGACTCCCCGAAGCTGCTGATGCTGTCCGGGATCGGCCCGGCCGGACATCTGCGCGAGGTCGGCGTGGACGTCGTCGTCGACTCCCCGGGCGTCGGCGAGAACCTCCAGGACCACCCCGAGGGCGTGATCATGTGGGAGGCGAAGCGGCCCATGACCACCACGTCGAGCCAGTGGTGGGAGGCGGGCATCTTCTACGACACCGAGCCGGGCCTGGACCGGCCCGACCTGATGTTCCACTACGGCTCGGTGCCCTTCGACATGAACACCGCGCGCTGGGGCTACCCCACCTCGGAGAACGCGTTCTGCCTGACGCCCAACGTGACCAAGGCGAAGTCGCGCGGCACCGTACGGCTGCGCACCAGGGACTACCGGGACAAACCGAAGGTGGACCCGCGGTACTTCACGCACGAGCACGATGTGCGGGTGATGACGTACGGACTCAGGCTGGCCCGCCGTATCGCCGCGCAGCCAGCGCTGAGCGGCTGGACGGGCGCTGAGCTGGCGCCCGGCCCGGACGTCCGTACCGACGACGAACTCCTGGACTACATCCACAAGACGCACAACACCGTCTATCACCCGTCCTGCACGGTGAAGATGGGAGCCGACGGTGATCCCTCGGCCCCGCTCGACGCGCGGCTGCGGGTCAAGGGGGTCGAGGGACTGCGGGTCGCCGACGGGTCGGTGATGCCGGACCTGATCGCGGTCAACCCGTGCATCACGACGATGATGATCGGCGAGAAGTGCGCGGATCTGATCAAGGAGGACCGCTGACGGCTACGCCGGCTTCTTGAACATCCGGGTCGCCGTGATCTCGCTGTGCACCGTTTCTCCGGCCCGGGGCTGCTGGGGCAACCCGGGCCTGAGGTGTTCCTCCACACTGATGTACTTCAGGCCCGCACGCAGGTCGGCGTCGTTGCGCAGGCGGATGACCAGCGGGAACTCGGCCAGCGCGGTCGTGTCGAACAGGCCGGTGGTGTACAGCAGCTGCACACCGAGCGCGTCCGACACGGCCCGCTGCAGCTCCAGCAGGTAGGTGGCGTTGGCGCGGCCGATGGGATTGTCGAGGAACAGCGTGCCGGCGTGCCGGTGCTTGTCCCTGCCCCGGTCGTTCGAGCGCAGCGCGGCCATCGTGCAGTACAACGCGATGGCCGCCGTGAGCAGCTGGCCGCCCGAGAACACGTCGCCCATCTGTCCGACGGGCACCCGCTCGGCGCGCAGTACGGCGTCGGGCTTGAGGATCTCGACGGCCACACCCTTCGGCTGCAGTGCCGCCGCGACGCCGCGCAGCAGCAGCGACATGCCGTCACGGCGCAGGTCGGAGTTCTTCTTCACGGCCGCGCGGGTGGCCTCGTCGATGACCTCGCCGAGCCGTTCGGTGAGCGTGGCCTGATCCGGTTCCTCGAAGCGGATGCGCAGGAACTCCTGCCCGGACCACTCGCCGAGGCCTTCCGGGAGACGGGAGAGCCGCTGCGCGGAACGCAGGGTCGCGAGGGCGGACTCCACCAGGCCCCGCAGGCGGTCCACGATCGAGTCGCGGTTGCGCTCCAGCTGCGCCAACTCGTCGGTCAGCACGCGCAGTCGGGGCGCGAAGGCATCCGCCCACTTCTGCGCGTGCTCGGGCAGCGCGGCGGCGGGCAGCTCGCGGATCTGCTGCCGGGCGGGGGTGCGGACCTGCTCGTAGCGCGTGGCGTTGGCGTGCCGGACGAGCACGTCGCTCGCCTCGCGCACGGCCGCCTCGGCGGCGGACAGATCGGCGGCGCAGCCGCGCAGCGAGCGCCGGGCCTCGGCGGCGGAGTGCCGGGCCTCCTCCAGGCTGCCGGGGTACGGCTCCGGCTCCTCCTGTTCCTCCTCGGGGGTGTGCTCGCGCAGCAGGTCGCGGAGCATCGCGGCGATCTCGTCGAAGCCGCCGGCCGCGTCCTCGGCGGCCCGGTGTGCCTCCAGCAGCTCGGCGTGCGCTTCGCGGGCCCCGGCCAGTGCCTCGGTGCGGGCCGCGAGTTCACCCGTCGCCGTGCGCAACAGCGCCTGGGCGTGCTCGGCGTCGCGCGGGAGCAGTTCCTCGGGCAGCTCGGTGTGCGCCTCGCCGTCCTCGGGGGCGTGCCGTTCGGCCTCGCCGCGCAGCCGGCCGAGCTGCTCGCTGGCGCTGGACATGCGGGTCTCCAGGAGCTGCACCAGCTCTTCCGCACGCGCGGCGGCAGCCTGCCGGGAGGGGCCGTCCGAGCCGTCGGGCGACTCGAGCAGCTGCTCGGCGCGCGTACGGACCTTGTTGCTGAGCCGGTCGAGTTCGGCACGTGCGGCGCTCTCGTCGCTCTCCGCGCGGGCCTGCTCGGCACGCAGGTCGGCACCGACCCCGACCTTCTCGTACACCTGGGAGGCGGCCCGGTAGGCCTCGCGGAGGGCGGGCAGGGACGCCTTGGGGGCGTCCGCGTCCTCGACCGGTACGTCGTCGGGCGCGCCGGCGATCTCGGAGCGCTCGGCACGCAGGGCACGCGCGGTGCGGCGGGCGTCGTCGGCGGCGCGCTGGGCGGCACGGCGGTCCTCGTCGGCAGCGCGGGCGCGCTCCAGGCAGGCCTGGGCCCGGGCCTCGGACTCGGCGGCCTCGTCGGCGAGTTCGCGCAGTTTCACCTGCCAGCCGGCGCGCTCGCGGAGCCGGTGGGCGAGTCCGGCGAGGGCGTCGGCGGCCCGGCGGGCCTTCTGCGCGGCCTCCTGCCGCTCGTCGCGGACCCGTACGGCCTCGGCGGCGGCCTCGTCGGCCTCCGCGCGCAGGGTACGCACCTCGGCCAGTTCGGCCTCGGCCTCCTCGGCGAACGCACGGGCCTCCTGGGCGGTGCGGGCCAGTTCGGTGAGACGTCCGGCGGGGCAGCCGGTGCGCCAGGAGGCGAGCCGTGCGGCAAGTTCACGGTCCTTGCCGAGCCGGGCGGCGAGGGCGCGGATCTCCTCGTCGCGCTCGGTGGCCCGTGCGCGCAGCGCCTGGCGTTCCTCGTCGGCGGCGTGCTCGTCGTGCATGGCCGGGTTCGGCGGCACGAGGAAGACGTCACCGGGGGCGGCGCTGTCGGCGGGGGTGGGGGCGAGCAGGGCCGCGGCCGTGCCCACGGCCACGGCGGAGCGCGGCAGCAGGGCGGCGTCGGCGAGCGTCTCGCGGGCACGCGCGTGCGTGTCCGGGTCGGTGATGATCACACCGTCGACCAGTTCCGGACGGGCGGCGAGCACGCGCGCGTGGTCGGCGGGGTCGACGGCCTGGGCGAGATAGCGCCAGCCGGGCAGTGCCGGGATGCCGTGCTCGCCGAGGAACTCCACCGTGGCCAGGACGTCCGGGCCGGGCGGCAGCAGTCCGCCGTCGCCGAGCGCACCGAGGATCCGGGAGTCGTCGGCGGCGGCGGTGCGCAGCTCGAACAGGTGCCGTTCGGCGGTGGACACGGCGTCGTCGAGAAGCGCGCGCAACTCGTCGGCGAAGCGGTCGAGTTCCTCCGGGGTGAGGGAGCCTCCGGCGGAGCCGGGGGTGCCGCTCGCGCCCGGTCCCGCCGGCTCTGCGGCGCCGTGCCGCCCGCCCGCGGAGCCCTCGCCCGCGTCGGTCGCGCCGTCGCGCGTGCCGTCCAGGGCGCCCATCGCGTCGTCGGCCCCGGACCGGGGCCCGGGCACTGCGGCGTGCCCGGCCGCGGGCGCACCCGGCAGGCTCAGCAGCTCCGCGAGCCGCTCCTCGGCCGCCAGGGACTCGGCGAGGCGCCGCTCGGCCTCGCAGGCGCGCTCGGCCGCCGTCGCGGCGTCCGCGGCGCGGGCCGCGGTCAGCACCGTGCGGGACTCGGCGGAGGCCGTCACGCGCGCGTGCTCGGTGACCTTGCGGGCGGCCTCGCGGGCCGCGTCCCAGGCGGCGACGGCGGTCTTCTCGGCGTCGCTGGCGGCGAGTGCGGCACGGGCCGGGTCGGCGTCCGGCGCACTGTCGTCGAGCCAGCCGGCACGCACGGCCTCGGCGGTCTCCTGCTCGACCTCGGCGAGGCGCTGGCGCAGATGCCCGGCCTCGCTGCGGGCGCGCTGTGCCTCGGTCGCGGCGGTGGTGGCATCGCGGTGGGCGAGGTCGCCGGCCTCCTGGAGCGCGGCGGAGCGCTCCTCCCCCTCGTTGGCGAGGGCCTCGGCGTTCTCGGCGGCGGCGTGCAGGGCCCGTACGAGGTCCACGGCGGCCTTGGCACGGGCGGCGAGTGCGGGCGCGGCGTCGCGCTCGGCCTCCTGGATGGCGGCGGACACGCGCGCGACGCGGTCGGCGGCGGCGCGGTGGCGCAGCACGGCCTCGGCGGCCTGCCAGGCGGAGTGCAGGGTGCGGGCGTCGGCCAGTTCCCGCTTCTGTGCGGCGGCGGACTTCTCGGCGGCGGCCAGCGCCAGGGAGGCGTGCCGGTAGGCGAGTTCGGCGGCGATCAGGGCGCTGCGCTCCCGCGCGCCCTCGGAGTGCGTGACGGCGTAGGCGGCGGCCGTGACCCGCTGGGCGAGGTCGGCGGCCCGGACCCGCTCCCGCACGGCCCGGGCGGACAGCCTCCGGGCGAGCGTACGGGTACGGCGCTCGGCACCCGCGAGCACGTCACGCGCGCGTGAGCGGGCGCCGGCGGCCTCGACGATCCGCCCGAGCAGGTCGGCCGACCCGGCGGTGAAGTCCCGTTCGGCGATCAGCTCGGCGCGCCGGCCCAGCTTGTTGCCGAACCCGCTGACCAGGTCGGCGAGACCGTCGGTGTCCCGGGTGTCGGTGACGGCGCGCAGCAGCAGGTCGGTGAAGTCGGAGTCCTTCTTGACCGCGAAGAGACCGGCCGCCTCGCCCTCGTCGGCGTTCATCTCCCGCTGGTAGCGGAAGAGTTCGGGGTCGAGGCCGAGGTCGCCGAGGTGCTCGATCCAGCGGTCGTGGATCTCCTCCCAGTGCACCTCCAGGTGCGGGTAGGCCTTGCCGGCCTCCATGAGGGCGTCTCGGAAGCCCTTCATGGTCCTGCGGCGCCCCTGTGCGCCCGAGGTGCCCTCCACGGAGGGCCGTACGGCGGTGGACTCGGCGACGGGCAGGTTGTCCAGGCTGAGCCCCGGGCCGGGCCGGAACGAGTACCAGGCCTCGGCGAACTTGCGCGGGTCGTTGGACACCTGCCGTCCGCGCCATTCGCTGACCTTGCCGACGACGACGCACTCGCCGGTCTGCACATGCTGCCACTCCAGCGCCACATGGCCGCAGTCGTCGGCGAGCAGGAACTTGCGCAGCACCCCGGAGCTGGCGCCGCCGAGGGTGTTGCGGTGGCCCGGCAGCATCACCGAGAAGATCAGCTTCAGCAGCACGGACTTGCCGCCGCCGTTCTCCAGGAAGAGCACGCCGGCGGGCGCGGGCCGGCGCGGCGGGCCGGACGGCTCCTCCTCGAAGAACTCCGCCTGCGTGGGCGCCGGGTCGGGCACGGGCTCGCCGACACCCCGCAGGTCAAGCACGGTGTCGGCGTAGCGCGCACCGGCGGGTCCGATGGAGTAGAGGCGGACCCGGGACAGCTCGTACATGGCGGACTCTCGTCGTAAGTCTTCGGACAACGTGCGGTGGTTCTACGGGGTCAGGAGTGGAACGGCAGCCCGGCGTCGGCGACCAGTTCCAGGTCCTCGGTGTCCTCGGCGGGCAGCAGGCTGGCGGTGCCGTCGGTCACCGGGACGACGCCCAGCTCGAGCAGTTCGGCCATGGCCGCGGTGCCGGCCAGGTCGCGGACCTGGAGCTGGTAGCGGGCCGTGGTGCGGTACGTGCCGCCGCTGTCGTCGCCGGTGCGCTGCAGGAAGCCCGAGTCGGTGAGGAAGGCCAGGGCCTTGGCCACGATGCCGGTGGTGGAGGCGGCCGGCCGGCGGGCGTCCTTGGTGGCGCCGGTGGCGCTGCGTCTGGCCCAGATCCGCCAGGCGGCCTCAAGGCCGGGCGCGTCGGTCACCGGGTCGGTGTTCTCGCCCCGTTCCTCGGCCCGCTCCTCCAGGCGCCGGCAGGCCTGCCGTACGAAGGCGTCGACGCCGTTGACGGTGACGCGGCCGATGTAGGAGTCGTCGGCCAGGTCCTCCGGGCGCGGGAACGCCAGCGCGGCCGCGGCGAGATGGGCGAGGCCGTGCAGGAAGCGGTCGCCGGAGTCGGCGGTGGTGCGACGCGCGTAGTCACCCATGCGGACGGCGAACACCGAGTCCTCGGCGGCCGTCACGGCCATCCCCGCGCGCGGGGACACCTCCAGCACAACGAGCCCCAGACCGGCGGCGACGGCGTCGGCGAGCCGCGCGAACGCCGGGTCCTCGCGGTACCGGCGCAGCAGCTCGGTGTACTCCTGGTCCCGCGCGGGCTGCAGCTTGGGCTGCAGCCCGAAGGCGACGAGCCGCGCCGCGTCGGCGGCGTCGGCGGGGGTGACGGCGGAACCGGCCGGCGTGGCGGCGGGCTCGGGCTCACTCCACTCGACGTGCTCGGTCACGGTTTGGGCTCCTTGTCGCGTTCTTGCTCACTCATGCTGCTTCCGTCCGGTCCGCCGCCATCCCCGCGGAGTCCAGCAGCGCGGTCCCCACGATCAGGTCCGCCCCGCCGAACTCGGGATCGTCCAGCTCCGTGCCGTCGTCCACGGCGAACAGCAGCTTCTCCTCGCCCTGCCGGTAGGCGGTGCCGACGGCGGGGCTGGCCGCGTGGACCGCCAGCAGGGCGACCAGGTAGGCCAGGTCGGGGTCGCCGGTCCGGCGGGCCTCGGCCAGCAGTCCGGACAGCCTGCGCGGCGCGTCGGCCGGGAGATCCAGCAGCTCCATGGCGGCAGCGAGCTGCTCCTCGCTGAACCGGCTGTCGTCCGGCGTGGCGATCAGGTCAGGCTCGGGCATCTCCGCGCCGAGGTGCTCCCGCTCGACGGGCGGGGTCAGCAGTATGTCGACGAGATCGGCCACCCGTACGGACACGGGCGTCCGCAGCCCCGTGCCGTTCGCGAAGAACGCGTCGGTGACCCGGATCGCCTGCTCCACGGGCAACGGCAGGACGGGCGCAAGGAGATGGCCGTAGAGGTCGATCCCGGAGGTCGTCGCGGGTGTGGCGAAGGCCTGCCGGTCCTGCTCGGCGCGGAACAGCGGGCCCGCCTCCAGCAGCCGCGACTGGAGCTGGGTGTGCCGCCGGATGCAGTCCTTGACGATGTCGACCAGCTCGGCGGCCCGGCGCTTGTGCTCGGGCTCCTCGGTCTCGTCGCGGGCCTTGCGGATGTTGGTGAGGATCGCGTTCTCGTGGCGGTAGCGGTCGGCCACGTGGTCCAGGGCCTCGGCGATCATGTCGGGCACGGCGCCCAGCCAGTCGACCGCGCGGACGTTGCGCCGGGTGGCGTCCAGTGCCCGGCGCAGGGTCTCCGAGTACTGCACCGTGCGGTAGCGGGCCTGTTCGGCGGCGAGCTGGGCGTCGGCGAGCCGCCCGCGGTTGATCAGCACCTCCAGCTTGACCTCAGCGGCGATCTGGGCGCTGGTGACGTCGGTGTCGAGGGCGCCGACCAGGACGTTGACCGCCTCGTCCGTGGTGCGCAGATAGACCGTGCCGCCGGGGCCGGGGACCTCTTCGATCAGCTTGAAGTCGTAGTCCCTGCGGACGTAGGTGCCGTCCGGCGCGAAGGTGCCGTACACGGCGCGGAAGCCGCGGTCGGCGCTGCCGACGTTGATCAGGTTCTCCAGGACCCAGCGGGCCACGCGCTCGTGCTCGGCGGTCGGGCGGTGCGGGGCCTGGGCGGCGATGCGCGGGACGAGCCGGGCCACGATCTGCTCGTGGTCGGCGCCGGTGTCGAAGTCCATGTTGAGCGTGACCAGGTCGATGGCGGCGAGGGCCACCTCGGCCATGCCGTACACCGAGTACTCACCGGCCAGGTTGGCCTTGCGTGCGTCGAGGTCGTGCAGCGGCGCGGTGCAGGCCAGCGCGCGCAGCCGACGCGCCAGCCCCTCGTCGGCGGCCGGGCCCTGTGCCGGGCGCGGCCCCGCGCTGAGCTGGGGCGGAACGCTGTCCGTCGATGCAGGCGAAGTCACGGTGCACAGACTAGGTCCTTGGTCTGACATCGACCCAAACGGGCGGCTCCGCCGGATTGGCCGACCGGGCCGCGGGTTGCCGTTCCGGGTGCGGGCCGGCCGCGGCCGGCCGCGCCGCGCGGCGGAGCCGCAGACCGATACGGCCCCGCGCCCCCTACGGGGCGCCTTCCGCGCCGACCCGTCGCCGGTACACCTCGACCACTCGCTCCAGGGAATCCGTGAGGTAGGTCTGCAGCAGTCGCTCGGCCTCGCGCTTGTCGCCGGTCTGGAGCGCCCGCAGGATCTGGCGGTTGCGGGCGAGGTAGGGCTCGTGGAGCCGGCGCGGGTCGTCGACGACGTGGAAGGCGAGGCGCAGCTCGGCGAAGACGCTGCGCATCAGCTCGTCGGTGCGTTCACTGCCGGCGAGGGCGACCAGTTCCCGATGGAAGTGGATGTTGGCGGTCCCCAGTGCCTTCCAGTCGTTCCCGGCGGTCGCGGTCTCTCCCTCGGCGACCGCAGCGGCCACCCCGTCCAGCCGGTAGGGCGGCTCGCCGAGCCCACGGACGACGGCGCACTCGACCAGGGAACGGGTGCGGTAGATGTCCTCGACGTCCTCGACGGTCAGGACCCGCACGAACACACCGCGGTTGAGTTCGTGGACCAGCAGTCGTTCGTGGGTGAGCAGCCGGAACGCCTCGCGCAGGGTGTTGCGGGAGACGCCGAGCGCCCCGCCGATGCCGTCCTCCGACAGCCGCGTGCCGGGCGGGAAGTACCCGTCGGCGATACGGCTGCGGAGGATGTCCGAAACCCGCTCCGCCGTGCTCGTGCGCCCCAGGAGCGCCCGGTCGTCGGCCAGTGCCGTCAGCTGCTCTGCCATGCCGGAATTCAATCGCACACACCGGAGCGAAACAACGTGGGTATTGAGGGATCGTTCAACGATCCTCTACCCTGCCCTCACGCACGCTCACGTCCCCGCATCCTCCGTCCCTGCTGCGAGGTGCCCATGAGCACGATCCCCGTCACCGCGGTCGACGAGCACGCACGCGCGTGGAGCCCGAAAACCGCGCGGGCGCGCTTCCGGGAGGGCCTCACGGGCCCCACGGCCGGGGTGGCGGCGGGCCACACGCAGGCCAACCTGATCTCGGTGCCGGCCGACTGGGCGTACGACATGCTGCTGTTCTGCCAGCGCAATCCCAAGCCGTGCCCGGTGCTCGACGTCACGGACGCCGGCTCCCCGGTGACCGTCCTCGCCGAAGGCGCCGACCTGCGCACCGACCTGCCGCGCTACCGGGTGTGGCAGGACGGCGAGCTGGTCGACGAGCCCACCGACGTGCGTGCGCACTGGCGGGACGACCTGGTGTCGTTCCTGCTCGGGTGCAGCTTCACCTTCGAGTGGGCGCTGGCCCGGGCGGGTGTGCCGATCCGGCACGTCGAACAGGGCCGCAACGTACCGATGTACGTGACCACGCGCGCGTGCCGGGCGGCGGGCAGACTGCGCGGGCCGATGGTGGTCTCCATGCGGCCGGTGCCGCCGGAGCACATCCGCGCCGCGATCCGGGAGAGCAGCCTGCTGCCGGCCGTGCACGGCGGTCCCGTGCACTGCGGAGACCCCGCGGCCCTCGGCATCGAGGATCTCGCCCGGCCCGACTTCGGCGACCCGGTGACCGGCGCGCCGGGTGACATCCCGCTGTTCTGGGCCTGCGGAGTGACCCCGCAGGCCGCGGTGGCGGCCTCCCGGCCGCCGTTCGCCCTCACCCACGCCCCGGGCCACATGTTCCTCACCGACGCCCGCGACGAGCAGTACCGGCTGACGGGCATCGCCTGAAGCGGGACGTACGCGCGCGTCCCTGCGACGTCGCGCTCGCGGCAGGTACGCGCGCGTAGGGCAAGGACGCGGCCACCGGGACGGCCGGCCGACGCCGCCTGGTCCATGCCGGAGCGGGCCAGGCCCGGTGGACCTCCCAGCAGGCCACGAGCGCCGGGACTACCCGGTGACCGCGGTGGTCCACCCCGCCTGCGTCCCGACGGCCGCGCAGGCCCCCCCGGTCGCGGGCACCCCGCGAGCCGCACCTGCGGCCACATCCGCATCCGTACCCGTACTACCCGTACCCCCGCCCGCACCGGTGATCACCCTGGCAGCCGGGACCGGCACCACGGCCGCGGGCACGGCGGCGGGTCCGCCGGCCGGGGACGCTCCCGTCGGGCGCTCGGCGCCCCCGACGGTGTCCTGCGTCAGAGCGGCCAGGGCCGCGCTCGCCGCGGCGGAAGCGCGGAGGTCGAGGTGGTCGCTGGTGCCGCGGGCCCGGTGGTGCAGTTCGTCGGCCGCCAGGCGCAGGAGCTGGGGCAGCAGATCCCTGCAGCGCCGGGCCACCCAGGCGGTGCCGGCCGTGGCCAGCCACAGGAGGCTCGCCGTCCGGGTCGGCGCGGGGAACTCCGGTACGGGGGACGGTGGTTGTCCCGTCGCCCGGCCCGCCTCGGTGAGCAGCGCGTGGAAGCGCACGGCGAGCTGCCGGTGCCCGCGCTCGCCCGGGTGCAGCCGGTCCGCGCTCCACAGGCCCCGGTCGGTGATCCAGGCACCGTCCGCGGCGTGCAGGTGGACGGCCCCGTAGCGTTCGGACAGCGCGTGGACGACGGTGTTGACGGCCCGTTGCCGGCGGGCCAGCGGACGGGCCAGGGCGCCCGGCAGGCCCAGCATCGCGCCGGGGTCGGGCAGGCAGGCGGTGAGGACGGTGGCGCCCTCGCGGGTGAAGGTCGCGTAGACCTCGTCGAGGTGGGCGGCGACCGCCTCGATGTCGAAGGTGCGGCGCAGCGTGTCGTTGACGCCGATCACCACCGACACCAGGTCGGGATGGAGTTCGCGGGCGGCCGGGGTCTGCCGTTCCAGCACGTCCCGGGTCTGTGCGCCGCTGACCGCGAGGTTGGTGAACGCCACGGCGTGGGGGGTCTCGGCGAGGGCGGGTGCCAGCAGCGCGGCCCAGCCCCGCCAGCCGTCCCCGGCCGGGTCGCCCACGCCCTCGGTCAGCGAGTCCCCCAGGGCGACGAAGCGGAGGGCTCTCATGCCACACCCTCCGGTACACCGCGGCGGACGCCGGTGGGGCGGAGCACCTCCGCGTCGTGCGCCGCCAGGAACGCCTCCACGGCCGTACCCCAGCCGAAGCACTCCGCACGCGCGCGTGCCGCGTCCCGCCGCGCGCGCTCGTCGCGGTCCAGGAGCAGTTCCACGGCGTCCGCGAACGCCTCGCCGCGGTCGGCCGCGGTCGCCCCGGCGGACCCGATGACCTCGGGCAGCGCGGACGACGCGCTCGCCACGACGGGCGTGCCGCACGCCATGGCCTCCAGGGCGGCGAGCCCGAAGGTCTCGGCCGGCCCGGGTGCGAGGGCTATGTCCGCGGTCGCCTGGAGGGCGCCGAGCGCGCCCCGGTCCGCGATGTGCCCGAGGAACGTCACCGGCAGCCCGCGCTCCTGCGCGCGCTGCTCCAGCCGGGCCCTGAGCGGCCCGTCCCCGGCCACCACGAGCACCGCCCGCCGCCCGCGTCGTACCAGGGCCTCCAGGGCGTCCAGCGCGGTGCCGGGGCGCTTCTCGACCGACAGCCGGGAACACATCACGAGCAGCGCCTCGCCCCCGCGCGCGTGCAGGGTGCGCAGGCCCGGGTCGCGCAGCGCGGGGTGGCGTTCCATCAGGTCGACCCCCAAGGGGGCGCGTACGACGTTGCGCGCGCCGATGCGCACGAACTCGCGCTCGGCGAACTCGGTGGTGCACACCACCCGCGAGTAGACGTGCGCGGTACGGGTGTTGAGGGCGTCGGCCGCCCGGCGGGAGAGGTTCTCGGACAGACCCCACGTGCGCAGTACGCCGTCGGCGGTCTCGTGGGAGACCATCACGGCCGGCACCCGCGCGCGGCGGGCCCAGCGTCCGGTCCAGCGCAGGGTCGTGCGGTCGGAGACCTCCAGGCGGTCCGGGGCCAGCTCCTGCAGCAGGGCGGCCACGCGCCGCTTGTCGGTGAGGACGCGGTAGCCGCCGGTGCCGGGCAGCAGCGGGCCGGGCAGGGTGATGACCCGGCCCTGGTCGGTGTCGCGGTCGGTGTGCCGTTCGCCGGGCACGATCAGCACGGGTTCGTGGCCCGCCGCCCGGAAACCCCTGCCCAGTTCACGCAGGGCGGTGCGCAGGCCGCCGGAGGCCGGGGCGACGAAGTTGGCGAGCCGGACGATGCGCAGGGACTGGCCGGTCATGCCGCCACCACCGTCCTGCGTGCCGCGAGGACGTCGTCGTAGTGGGCGATCAGCTGGTCGCCGACGGCGGCCCAGGTGCGGCCCTCGACCAGGGTGCGCGCGGCGGCGCCGAACGCGGTCCGCCGCGCCGGGTCGGCGGCCAGGGCGCGGACGGCCTCCGTCACGGCGGTGGCGTCGCGGGGCGGGACGAGGAGCCCGGTGCGGCCGTGGGCGACCAGGTCCAGCGGGCCGCCGGCGGCGGGTGCGACGACCGGCACCCCGCTGGCCATGGCCTCCTGGACGGTCTGGCAGAACGTCTCGAAGGGGCCGGTGTGCACGAACAGGTCCAGCGAGGCGAAGATCCGCGCGAGGTCGTGGCCGGTGCGGCGGCCGAGGAAGACGGCGCCGGGCAGGGCCTCGACGAGGGGGGCGTGGCTGGGTCCGTCGCCGACCACCACGACCTTGACGCCCTCCAGGCCGCAGGCACCGGCGAGGAGTTCAACGTGCTTTTCGGGGGCGAGCCGGCCGACGTAGCCGACGATCAGCTCGCCGTTCGGGGCGAGTTCGCGGCGCAGCGCCTCGTCACGGCGTTCTGGCCGGAAACGTACGGTGTCCACGCCGCGCGGCCACAGCCGGACGCGGGGCACGCCGTGCGACTCCAGGTCACCGAGGGCGGCGCTGGAGGGGGCCAGGGTGCGGTCGGCGGCGGCGTGCACGGAGCGGATCCGCCGCCAGGCGGTCGCCTCGCCGGCGCCCATGTACGTACGGGCGTAACCGGCCAGGTCGGTCTGGTAGACGGCGACGGCGGGGATGCCGAGCCGGGCGGCGGCGGCCATGCCGCGCACGCCGAGGACGAAGGGGCTGGCGAGATGCACCAGGTCGGCGCGGTGCTCAAGGAGCGCCGCGGCGAGCCGCCGGCTGGGCAGGGCGACACGGACCTGGGGGTAGCCGGGGAGCGGGAGGGAGGGGGTCCGGACGACCGGGCACGGGGCGTCCGTGTCCGGTCCGCTGCCCGGGGCGGGGGCGGGGGCGACGACGAGCGGATGGTGACCGCGATCTACGAGGTGCCGGGCGGTCTGGAGCGCGCAGTGGGCCACGCCGTTCACATCGGGGGGAAAGGATTCGGTCACGATGACGACACGCATACGGGTGTTGTCGCCGCGCCGGACGTGGCCGCGTCGACTTCGATCTTTCCGCGCGGGGAACGTCCCATGAGCGTTGAGCTGCACACCCGAGCAGGTCAGACGGCCGTCATGACCGCCTGACCTGCGGGACACCCGGCGTTCACACGGCGGGCGGTCGTCCGCCCGGGCCGTGTGCGTGCGCGGGGTCAGCCGAGGGCGGCGTCGGGTCCGAAGCGGCTGCGTACCGCCGTCTGCACTTCCGCCTCCTCGGCCGGGTCGGCGGCCAGGCGGCGCAGGCGCTCCACGACCCGGGCGTCGCCGGTCTCGGCGTGCCGGGCGGCGAGTTCGCGGGTGGTCTCCTCGCAGTCCCACAGGCATTCGACGGCGAACCCGGTGGCGAAGGAGGGGTCGGTGGCGGCCAGGGCACGGGCGGCCCGGCCGCGGAGATGGGAGGAGGCCGTCTCCCGGTAGACATGACGCAGGACGGGGGCCGCGCAGGCGATGCCGAGACGTCCGGCGCCGTCGACGAGGGTCCACAGGGTCGGTGCGTCGGGGCCCTCACCGCGTACGGCCTCACGGAGGGCGCCGAGGACGAGATCGCGGTCCTGGACGCCGCCACGACAGGCGAGCATGCGCCCGGCGGCGGCCCCGAGCACGTCGGGGCGCTGGGCCCAGCGGCGCGCGCGGTCGACGGCTGCGACGCTGCGCATCCGTTCGAAGGCGTCGGCGGCGGCCTCCACGACGACGCTCGTGCCGTCGGTGACCGCGATCTCGATCAGGTCGAGGGCGTCGGGGTCGTTGCTGTCGGCGAGATAGCGCAGTGCGGTGCAGCGGGCCCCGTCGATGCCGTTGCGGGCGGCCTGGACGATCTCCGGCCGGTCCTCGGGGCCGGCCACGGCCACCAGGCAGCGGGCGGCCGGCACATGGAGAGCGGCACCGCGCTCCATGCCCTGCTGGGCCCACTCGAACACGGCGCGCACGCTCCAGCCGGGGCGTGGACCGGTGGGCCGCAGCTGGCGCTGCCATCGGTCGAAACAGCCGGTCTCCTGTGCCTCACGCACGCGCGTGGCGATCGTTTCGCGCGGGTCCTCCGCCCACAGCCGCCAGGGCCTCGGCTCGAAGGCGTCGCGTACGGCGGCGGCCAGTTCGGCCGTGCCCTCGGGGTCGGTGGCGAAACGGGCCAGGACGGGCGCGGCGAGGGCGCGCAGACCGGCGTCGTCGTCCCTGAGGGCCAGCTCGTCCAGGGCCCAGGCCCAGTTCGAGCCGTGGGCGGCGTACCGGCGCAGCAGCTGGAGCGCGTCGTGCCTGCCGTAGGAAGCGAGGTGCCCGAGGACCGCCAGGGCGAGGCCGGTGCGGGACTCGTCGGTGTCGAGGACGTCCTCGGGATCGAAGAGGTGCGCCTCGATGGCATCCAGCTCGCCGTTCAGGTCGAGGTAGAGCCGGGCGTAGTAGAGGGAGCGGTTCTCCACCTGCCAGTCGTGGCGCGGATCGCGCAGCACGCACTGGTTCAGGGCCGCGAGCGCTTCGGCGCGCGGGGCGGTGAGCGCGTGCAGTGTGCCGTCGCCGCGGCCCCGCTGGAGCAGGCCGAGCAGCGTACCGCTGGGCGCTATGACCGGATCGAACATGGGAAACAGCCTCACATCAAGCGTCGACGCAACCGGGGAACACGCACTACCTGGCCGCGTGACACAACGTCGGAGCGCCCGCCGTCTCTTGCTTGCTGAAGACCATCTCTCTCTGCCTCTCGTCTGTGGCCCATGCGGACCGCATCACGGCCCGCGCGGTGCGGCAACACCTGCCCAGCCATCGCGTCCGTGAATCACGTCGTCATGATGACCCGGCGGTTTGTGCAACCGCGACCGTATTTCCGGCGGCCCTGTACCGCCTCCCCCGTTTTCCGTGTCTTACCTGGTCAGGACATGCGCGTCAGTGCGCGCCGAACAGCTCCAGGAGTTCCGTCTTGCCGAACATCCGGGCGGTGTCGACCGCCGACGGCGTTCCCGCCGCGGGGTCGGCTCCACCTTCCAGAAGAGCCTTGATCACTTCGGTCTCACCCTTGAAGACAGCACCCGCGAGCGGGGTCTGACCCCGGTCGTTGACCTGGTCCGCCGCGCCGCCCCGGGCGAGCAGGGCGCGGACCGCGTCGGCGTGGCCGTGGTAGGCGGCGAGCATCACCAGGGAGTCGCCGCGGTCGTTGGTGAGGTTGGCCGGAACGCCGGCGTCGACGTACGCCACGAGCGCCTCGGTCTGCCCCTGCCGGGCCAGATCGAAGATCTTGGTCGCCAGCTCCACGACCTCGGGGTCGGGGGCTTCACTCATCGGCGGAACCGCCTCTCCTCAAAACTTCGGGGACTGCAGGGAGCGTACGGCAGCGAGCGGAACACGGCCGTACGAGTGAATCGCCAGCGTACTGGCTCCTGGGGCACATGACCCGATGTGCCGGAGGTAAAGATCAGCAACACACCCCTCCGGAGGCAACAGGCCTGGTCAACCGGGTCAGGGCGACTCCGCCAGGTGGGCGAAATGAACCGGATTTCACCCAGTTGCACCTTTAATCGTATGGATACATCCTGTGATCCTGGAAGAACTCATGGTGACTGTCCCCCACCTTCGACACCAGGAGGCCCGAAATGATCCTCTCCCTGTCCGGCGTGTTCCTGCTCGGCGTCGTCGTGTTCCTCTTCTTCCGCAAGGACGGACTGAAGGGCTCGCACGCCACCGTCTCGGCCCTGTTCGGCTTCTACCTGTCGAGCACGGCCATCGCCCCGAGCATCAAGGCCGGCGGCGAGAGCCTGGCCAGCCTCCTCGGCGGCCTCAAGTTCTGATCCCGACCGCCCCACCCGCACGCACGACCAGGAGTCAGCAGTGGCCCGGCGCCCTCTCCCCCGCATTCTGAGCAAGGACAGCGCCCAGATCGCCCGGATGCAGCTCGCACGGAGCCGGGAGCTGGCCCGGACGGCGGCCGACAGCGCCACCGACGTCCTCCACCCCCTGATCACCGTCACACGCGGGCTGCGCCGGCTGGCCTCGGCCGGGCGGCGCAGATGGACGGACACCCCGAAGGACAAGCGCGGGCCACTGGTGTTCCTGGTGGCCTCCGTCGTCCTGGTCGTGGTGCTGGCGCCGTACGGGCCGCTGCTCGCCGCCATCACCGTGATGTCGGCGGCGGCCTGGCAGGGCCGCGACCGCACTCCGGCGGCCCCCGAAGGACCCGACGAGTCCCAGGCCGAACGGCTCCAGTCCCTCTACGAGGCCCTGGTCCCGTACTTCTCCAGCTCCGAGGACCCGGCGCCGCTGTACGCGTACGGCGGGGAGTGGGGGAAGGCGTTCCCCGCCCACGAGTTCGACGACGCCGGGCGCATCGGTCATCTCGTGATCCGCTACCCCGCCTACTTCCCGGACGGCGAGCACGACGCCCGCGCGCGGATCGAGCAGCTGCTCACCGCCAAGGCCGGGCGGGGCCGCGAGTACCACTTCACGTGGGACGAGGAGGGCAACCAGCTCACCGTCACCGTCCTCCCCCCGCTGCCCGCCGACATCCCGGCCCAGCACTTCGTCACCGCGCCGGGCGAGACCGTCCTCGGCTTCACCGACCCGAGCGAGGTCCAGCGCACGCTTCCCCTCTCCTACGGAGAGGAACAGATCGACGTCCCACCGGTCGTCTGGCGCACCGGCGTGCGCTCCACCGAACCGCATCTGCTGGCCCTGGGCCACCCCGGCAGCGGCACCTCGACCCTGCTGCGCTCGATCGCCCTGCAGGCCCTCCAGTACGGGGACGTCCTGATCGTCGACGGCGGGGGCACCGGGGAGTACGCGTGCCTGACCGGCCGGGACGGCGTGCTGGCGGTGGAGTGCGCGCTGCCGGGGGCGCTGGCGAGCCTGGAGTGGGCCGCGCACGAGACCGAGCGGCGGCTCATCGCCGTCAACCTGGCCCGGCAGGCGGGCGACCCGCCGCCGGCCGACGCCCGGCGCCCGCTGTGGATCATGCTGGACCGCCCGTCGGTCTTCACCCACCTCGCCGGGGCGGACGGCCACAAGGACCCGCAGACACTGCTCCAGGTGCCGCTGCGGCACGGCCGGGCGGCGAACGTGACCGTCGTCGTCGCCGAGCAGTTCGACAGCGCGGAGGCGTTGAGCGACGCGGTACGGCAGCACACGCGCGCGCGTGTCGTCCTCGGGCTTGCCGCGCCCCGGCAGGTGGAGGAGGCGCTGGGGGCTCCGCCGCACACCACGCCGATGGGGTACGTGCCGCCGGGGCGGGGGTACGCGCGGCTGGGGACGGGGCCGGTGCACCGGCTTCAGGTGCCGCGTACGCCGGATCCGTACGACGACGCCACCAGCGACGCCGACCGGCAGGCGGTGCTGGAGCTGCTGCCCGCGCGGGCCACTGCCGTGGCGGCTGAACCGACGGATCTCACGAAACCGGCGGTGACCGCGGAGGCGGCCGGGTAGCGCCCCGAAGGGGCGCGTGGCCGTACCGCTCCGCGGCTCCGCCGCGCGGCGCGACCAGCCACGACCGGCCCGCGGTCGCCCGAGGACCCCGCGCCCCGAGCCACCGGGCGTCAGGCGTCAGGCGTCAGGCGTCAGGCGTCAGGCGTCAGGCGTCAGGCGTCAGGCGTCAGGCGTCAGGCGTCAGGCGTCAGGCGTCAGGCG